>JACCSZ010000151.1 GCA_013812695.1 Gemmatimonadales bacterium
TGCGCTCAGGATGCCAGCGCATCTCGCTCTGTCCGCGCGCTCTCGCGAATCGCCTCACACCTTGTGAAACTCCACATGTCCCGCCTCGCTCCCGTCGCTCGCGCGGACGATCTCGAAGTCGTCGAACAGCGACGGCGCCTCGTGCTGCAGCACGCGGAGACACGCCACCGCCATCCGCCGGATCTCCAGCTCGGCGCCGTCGCCGAGGCGGAGCTCCAGCATCGTGCGCCAGGCACGGACGTTCGCGCTGGCGACGATCTTCACCTCGGTGGCGTTGGGCAGGACGCTCCGCGCGGCCTCGCGGGCCAGCTTCCGGCGATGCACCTTGTCGTCCACCGATGCGTAACGCGCCATCAGGTGATCCACCGCGGTGACGTACGCCTGCTGGGCGGCTTCGACCTGCGTGGTCCACTCCGCTTCCAGCCGCGCGTCGCCCAGGATGGCGGGCGGCATCACGAACGCGGCGTGGCTCTCGTCCACGTACCGCTGCGAGAGCTGCGAGTAGCCCCAGCCGGCCCGGTGCCGCACCAGCTCGTGACTGCAGCTCCGGGAAATGCCCTCGATCAGCATCACGTACGTTGCGTGCTCGAACACCGAGCCGTGTCCCTGCTTGAGGATGTTCCGCAGGTACTCGGCCGTCGTCCGGCCCGCGGGGTTGTGCTGGCTCATGTAGCAGAGCCGTCCGGCATACTCGGCGATCCGCTCGCCGTCGCTCGACTCGCCCTTCCACTGCACCGTCAGGTGGGCGGGCTCGAGGAACTGGGGCCGGGCGATGAGGGTGACGCGGGGCTCGCGGAGAATGTCCATGGCAGTCGGATCAGGGTTGAGGCGGAAGCCCGCCGGCCGGGACGCCGTCGGCCAGCTCGAGGCGGCTCTGCGCGTAGCCGCCGCCCTGCTCGATGCGCCGGAGCCCGCGGGCGATGTCGTCCGGCAGCGCGATGGCTTGCGCGCCGACCTTGAGGCGGCTGATCGGTGGTGGGCCGGCGGACGGCCCGTCGGCACATGGAAGGATCACACCCGGATTGAGCAGGCCGAGCGGGTCGAAGGCGGCCTTGACCCGCGCGAACAGCGCCATGATCTCGTCCCCGTACACCCGGGCGAGCAGGCCCGCGCGGAGCCGGCCGTCGCCGTGCTCGCCCGACGGCGTGCCGCCGAGGTGGACGAGCGCGTCGGTGACGGCTTCCAGCAGCGATGCCACCGACGTCTCCCAGCCGGCGCGCCCCACCTCGGGCAGCAGGTTCACGTGCACGTGCCCGTCGCCGGCATGGCCGAAGACCACGATGGCAAGACCGCGCGCCGCGGCCGCCTCGCGTACCGCCCGAATGTACGCGCCCATCTGCTCGACCGGCACGCAGCCGTCCTCGATCACCTGCAGCGAGCGTCGCGTCTCGGGGAGCCCCGCGAGGATCGGGCTCGCCGCGTGCCGAAGCGCCCACAGGCGCTCGGCGGCGGCCGGCGTGAGGCCGGCGTCCACGCGCTCCGCCCAGGGCGCCACCGCTGCGGCGGCGTCCTGGACGGCCGTCCGCGCCGCAGCCGCGTCCTCGCGCTCCATCTCGATCAGCAGCACCGCCTCCGGTCCGGCCTCGCCGACCAGCTCGAGAAAGCTGCGGTCGAGCAGTTCCACCGCGGAGGGCTCGTGCTCGAGCAATGCCGCGACCGCGGCGCCCAGCGCATCGAGGCTCCCGAGCGCGATGCGCAGTCCCGCCCGCGCCACCGGCACCGGGTCGAGCCGCCACTCGGCCACTGTCACGAAGCCGAGCGTGCCCTCCGCCCCGACCACGAGATCCAGCACGTCCCCCGATTCGAGCCAGGCGTCGAGCGCGTAGCCGGACGCGTTCTTCCGGGTACGCGGGAAGCGCGCGCGCACGAGTTCCGCACCGGCACGGATCGCGGGGGCGGCGTCGGCCTCGAAGCGCGCCAGCGCTCGCGACCGCGAGTCGGCGGACTGCCCGCGACGGAGCTCCACCGTCTCACCGTCCGCCGTGACCAGCTGCACCGCTTCCACCCACCGGCGGACGCTGCCGTAGCGCACCGAGCGGGCGCCGGCGGCGTTGGTCGAGAGCATACCGCCAAGCGTGGCCCAGCGTCCGCTCGAGGGATCGGGCGGCAACCGCAGACCCACCTCGCCGGCCGCGACGTTCAGCCCGGCGAGCGTCACGCTCGCGCTCGCGCGGGCGCGGAGCCGCGGGGCGTCCACCTCGACTCGCAGCGGAAGCGCCGTCAGGTCGACGACGATGCCGTCGCCCACGTTGCCGCCGCCCATGGCGCTCCCCGCGCCGCGCGGCACGAGCGCCATGCGATACGCGGAGGCCCAGTGCGCCAGTGATGTGAGATCCTCGCGGTCGAGTGGCACGCAGACCGCGGCCGGCAGGATCCGGAAGATCCCGGCGCCTTCGGCATACGCGGCGCGCGCGCGGTGATCGGTTCGATAGAGGCCCCGGATCGGCGGGGGAGGCAGCATGGGCAAAAGGTAACTATCTTGTCCCATATGTCGGACACCCCACGCGCGCAGCTGATCCACATCGACGTGGACCGCCGGCTCGGCCATGAATGGGACGAGTGGGATGGCAAGCCGCTGCCGAACCGGGGGGACTACGACTCCTCTCCGGCGCTGTTCTTCATCTGGTCGGCGGCGGCGCTGCTCGTGGGCATGGGCATCGTGGCCCTCGGCCTTTATCTGTTCGCTCCCCGTCTCGTCGACCTCCATGCGATGCTGCCCCGGCGGCTCTGGACCGCGTTCGCGATCGGCGGCGTGGTCCTGTGGCTGTGGTGGGGCATCCTCCTCCTCTCTTATGCGACCGGCCGCGCCCTCCTTCCCGAGCGCCTCGCCGAGCGCGGACCGTTCCTTCGGCTGATGCGGCTCACCTCGCTCGTGGCCGAGCGGTTCGGGCGCCGCGACTGGGTGGAGAACGCGTCGGTAAAGGTCTACAACGCGCTCGCGCTGCTGCGCCACCGGAAGGTCAAGCAGGGCGAGCTGCTGCTCCTCATTCCGCGGTGCCTCTCGAAGGAGACGCTGGACGGCGTGCTGGGCATCGCCGGCAAGTACGGGGTGCCGGTCTTCGTGGCCACGCGCGGGCAGCTCGCGCGGCGGGTCATCCGGGAGCGCCGGCCGCGCGCGGTGGTGGCGGTGGCGTGCGAGCGGGACATGGTGAGCGGCCTGCACGACGTGGCGGGAAAAATCCCGGTGCTCGGACTCACGATGACGCTGCCGTCGGGCCCCTGCAAGGACGCGCTGCTCGACCTGCGATTGCTGGAGAATTGGGTGAGGGCGTACGTGGTGTAGCCCCTCGGCGTCACCAGTCGCCCAGGGTGACGGAAGCTGTCGTCTCACTCCTCCGGAGTCGGCGCCTCCACCTCCGCCTCATCGTCCGGCTCCGCGCCAATTGGCGCTTCATCGGGCGCAGCCGCCGGCGGCGGCGCCTGAGCCGGCGGCCCCCCATATCGCTTCACCAGCGCCTGCAGTGCGCCGCGGACCTTGATCGCCACCGGGTGGTCGCGCGGTACCTGGCGGTCGAGCTCGCGCTCGGGCAACGACGCGTCGACCGCAGGATGATAGAGCGTTTCCACGATCAGCTTGCTGTTGCCCGGGTGCGTAGGGTCTGCCCACGCGCGGACGCGCACCACGGTCGGGCCCACGGGCCGGCGCTTCGTTCGCTGGCCGCTGGAGGGATCGAACCAGCCGGTCTCGAGCCAACTGTCGCGGAGGTCGACGCGGGTGGTGGGGATGGAATCCGCCAGGAGCGCTTCCGCCAACAGCCGGGTGGCCTCGCGCGGCGGGAGCCGTACCTCGGTAGTCGCGGCCTGCGGCACCGGCGGGAAGGGCGGCCGTGAGGTGGCCGGCGAACAGGCGATCAAACCGGCCACCGCCCACGCCGACCAGCCGATACGCATCCGTCAGTCCTTGTGCGGCGGCGTGCCGGGCGCGTGGGTATGTGTGGTCGGCTTGGCCGAATCGGAGGCGGGCGAGGCGACCGGCGCTACGGCGGCGGACTCGGCCACGGTAGGAGGTGCCGCGTGGTCGTGATCGCCGTCGTGCGCGGCGCTGTCGTGACTATCCTCCCCGCCGCCGGCGTGCTCGTGCCCCGCCGTTCGCGCCTGGATCTCCGCCTGCAGCACGCCCGTCGGGATGCCGGCCGCGTGCTCGAAGATCAGCCGGCCACCGTACATCCCGGTTGCGAACAGCGCCGCCGCTCCCCCGAGTGCCACCGCCAGCGACACCGCCCGCTCCGCGCTGCCCATCCGGTTCTCGCGCACGAGCCGCCAGAGCGCCAGCACCCCGAAGATGCCCAGCGTGATGAGCCCGAGCTCTTCGTGCGTCTCCATCGCGCGGTGCACCGCATCGCCGTGGGAGATGTGCGCTTCGGCCTGCAGTCCCGAGACTACCGCTACCGCGCCGCCCACCGCGCCGAGCATCAGGGTCCAGAAGCCGGCCGAGCGGAACGCGGCCCGCTTGGTGATGACCCCGGCCAGCTCGAAGAGCACCGCGGCCAAGAGGAGGGCAACGGGCAGATCGTTCAGGGCGGCATGCAGCCGGGGCCAGTCGTAGCCGAGCATCGGGTCTCCTCAGAGTCCTAGATCGATGGGATGCGGGGGATCGGACGCATAATCATAAAACCCCCGTCCGGATTTCCGGCCATGCAACCCGGCCGCCACCATGCGCCGGAGCAGCGGCGGCGGGGCGAAGCGCGGCTCCCCGTATTCGTCGTACATGATCGCGGCGATGCGCGCGAGCGTGTCCAGTCCGACGAAGTCGGCCAGCGCGAGCGGCCCCATCGGGTGGCCGCACCCGAGCTGCATCCCGCGGTCGATGTCCGCCGCCGACCCGACGCCCTGCTCGAGCGCGCGCATGGCGTCGAGCAGGTAGGGCACGAGCAGGCGGTTGACTACGAACCCCGAGCGGTCGCGGGCGGTGATGGGCTCCTTCCCCAGCCGCCGCGCGAACGCCATCGTGCGCTCGACCACGGCGGGCGACGTGCCCACCGCCCGGACGACTTCGACCAGCGGCATGAGCGGCACCGGGTTGAAGAAGTGCAGGCCGATGAAGCGGTCGGGTCTGGCCGTGGCCGCGGCCATGACGCCGATCGAAAGGCTGGAGGTGTTGGAGGCGAAGATCGTTTCGGGCGGACAGCGCGGGTCCAGCGCGCGCCAGAGCTCGGTCTTGATCGCGAGATCTTCGGTGACCGCCTCGACGATCAGATCGCAGTCGTGAAGCCGGGCAAGGTCCGTGGTGAAGGTCAGCCGCTCGAGCGCGCCGGCGCGGGCAGCCGGGGCGAGCTTGGACTTCTCGACCAGCTTGTCGAGCGACTTGACGATTGTCCCCTCGCCTCGAGCGAGCAGGCCGGCCTCGACGTCGCGGACGACGGTGGGAAACCCGGCGGTCGCGGTGGCCTGGGCGATGCCGCTGCCCATCAGCCCGCAGCCCAGCACGCCGACGCGGGAGATGTCGGGCATGGGGGAATTCCTCATGGAGTGTGGGTGCGCGTCTCGAGGAGGACCCTGTCATCCCGGGCGCGGCGAGGGATCTTGCCCGGCAGGCTCCGAGCCACTCCTTGGAGAGATCCTCGCTGCGCCCGGGATAACAGAGGTGCGCCCCGGACGACACGCGCATGCGCTCTTTCTACCTCCCCGCCTACCGCAGCGACCGCCGGATCTCATCCGCCAGCATGCCGAGCAACCCCGCCGGGCGCCGTGGCAGCACCCGGTCCGTCTGCGCGGCCGGAACCTCGAGGTGATCCAGCGCGCGCTCGAGGCCGAGCTGAATGCGCGCGAGCGCGGAGCGGTAATGCCGCGCCACCCCGTAGCCGAGGCCGAGGGCCACCGGCACCGGGAGGAGGGCGACCGGCAACAGCGCGCCGAGCGCCACCATGATCCCCGCGCTCGCCATGCCGACCCCGGCCAGCGCCGCGCCGCCGCCGATGAACTCCGTCCGCGCCCGCCGGGTTTCCGCGGTGAGCGTCACATGGCACCAGCCGGCTTCGAGCGGCAGGATCGTGGCGGAGACGGTGTCGGCCCGGGCGAGCATGATGGCGGCGCTGCCGCGGCTCAGCGCCGCCGTGGACCGCCGCAGCGCCGCGGCCAGGCCGCCGAGTGGCTCCCAAGTGATCCGCCCGGGCTGCCGGCGCTGCACACAGAACAGCTCCTTGTCTTCCATCCACCGCACGAGCACGGTCTCGACGGCGGCGACCGTGCCTGGCACCGCGCGCTGCGCCACCGCCCGGCCCGGCCCGGCGATCCGCTCCCACGCGCCCGCCGGCTGAACCGTCACCAGCCGCGCTCGTTCCTCTAGTAGCGCCTGCTGGAGATAGCGGCCGGGGATGCCGACCTCGCCGCCGAGCGCCACGACCTGTTCCGGCGTCAACTCGTCGGCGACGTCGTGATCCCCGGTCTGCAGCTCGGCGGCTCGCTGGATGATTCGTTCGAGCGCGGCCCGGTCGATTCGAGCCGGCATCCCTTTGCCCATGCTAGTCCCGCGGAGGCGTCCGGGCCGCGCCGAGGCGGAGCTGGGACATGAGGCTGGAGAGGTCGCCGGCCGCGAGCGCGCCACCCGGCGCTTCGCCGGCGTCCGCGCGTGGCAACGCCGGCGTCGCGGACTGCGTTTGGGCCTGCAGGAATGGCTTGAACAGCTCGATCGGAATGGGAAAGAGCGTGGTCGAGTTGTTCTCCGCGGCGATCTCGGTGACCGTCTGGAGGTAGCGGAGCTGGATGGCGGTCGGCTCCCTCGCCAGCGTGTGGGCGGCCTGCGCCAGCGTCTCGGACGCCTGGAGCTCGCCCTGCGCCGCGATGACCTTGGCCCGGCGTTCGCGCTCCGCCTCCGCCTGCCGGGCCATGGCGCGCTTCATCTGATCGGGCAAGTCCACGTCCTTGACCTCGACGGCCGAAACCTCGAT
>JACCSZ010000156.1 GCA_013812695.1 Gemmatimonadales bacterium
GTCGGCCCGGCGGACGTCGCCATCGTTCGCGCGCTGCTCGAGGAGATCGCGCCCGACCTCGTCTTCGTCGCCGGCGACCTGTCCGACCCGCACGGCACTCACCGGATGTGCAAGGAGGCGATCGACCGAGCGCTCGGCGAGTACGCGGCGGCCGGCGGCGGCCGCCCGGAAGTCTGGCTCTATCGCGGAGCGTGGCAGGAATGGCCGGTCACCGAGGCCACGTGGCTGGTGCCGCTGTCGCAGGAAGAACTCCGGCTCAAGATCCAGGCGATCTTCAAGCACCAGAGCCAGAAGGATTCGGCGCCGTTTCCCGGGCCCGACGAGCGGGAGTTCTGGCAGCGGGTGGAGGCGCGGAATACGGGCACCGCGGCGGAGCTCGATCGGCTGGGGCTGGCGGAGTACTTCGCGATGGAGGCGTACGTGGTAGAGGGGTGACGAAAGGGGAGCGCGTCGGCGGCGGTGAGGTGGAAGTAAAGTGAATCGCTGTCATCCCGAGCGCAGCGAGGGATCTTGCTCGCCCGTCGTTCGAACTCGGCCGGGCAAGATCCCTCGCTGCGCTCGGGATGACAGGCGTTCGTCGAAGCTCACTCCGTCCGGAAGAGCAGGTGCGCCACCCCGGCGTGCATCATTTCCCGCTCCTGGGCCAGCCCCGCTTTTTGAAACACGCGCTGGGACGCGAAGTGCGACGGCAGGGTGACCGCCACGACCGAGCGCAGTCCCAGCCAGTCCCGTCCGATCGTCACACACGCTCGCGTCGCATCCGTGGCCAGCCCGCGCCCCCAGAACTCCGGGAAGAGCGCGCACGCCAGCTCGACCTCGACCATCCCCTTGAGCGTCAGGTGCCGCAGGCCGGCCCGGCCGATGACTTGATCGGTGGCCGGCTCCCGCAGGATCCAGATCCCGAAGCCGTGTTCGGTCCAATGCGCCAGGTTGCGCTCGAGGTATGTCTCGGTCTCCGCGTCGGTCCGGATCCCGCCGAGAGCCGCCATCATCCGCGCGTCCCGGTGCATTCGACGAATGGCCGGGCGGTGCGCTTCGATCAGGCGCTCGGCCTGGAGCCGGCGAAGTGAGAAGGTGTTCGGCGCCGTCTCGTACGGCGCAGGGCGGTCCATCGCTCTGCGTCGTGCCGTAGGCGCATCCATCACGGAATCCATCGCAGTGGCTCTCATCGTTACCTGGTAAATCCCTTATCGCCGCTGACGACGCGGCTGAAGTTGCTGCACGGCAATAGGTTACTGGGTATGGGCGGCACCGGCGCGACCGGTCCCCTCGTGGGTCGGCCAAGGCCTGGTCCAGTGCGGAGGAGAAGGGCCGAGCAGGACGAATCGAACAAGGATTTCCGCTGATGGCTCAACATGAAACATGCTCCCGGGTAAAGACAGTAACGCTCGAGCAACCAGGGTAAACCGCAGGCGTCAAGCAGATTTCAAGAGCCGGAAAGTTGTGATCTCCATCACGTTGCGCGTTCGTCGCGCGGCTTGCAGTATTAGGAGGAATCTTCTCTCACACTCCGACGGCGGGACGATGGCTGCGACGCTCATCTGTCTGCACTGCGGCGGCGATTTCGACGACGGAGATCGCTTCTGCGCGCGGTGCGGCAGCGAAGCGCTCGCGTGCCCGAACTGCGACCGTCAACTCGTGCCCGGGGACCTCTCGTGCCCCCACTGCGGCACACCCGCCGAGCGTGTGTCCCTGCCCGATCCGTCCACGACTCGAGGCGATGGTGCGTCGGCGCTGAGCGACATGATCGAGCGGCTCCGTCGCGTGACGCTGGGAGAGTTCGAGATCGGCCGCGAGCTCGGCCGCGGCGGAATGGCCGCCGTGTTCCTCGCGCATGAGATTTCGCTCGATCGCAAGGTCGCCATCAAGGTGATGTCGCCGGGCCTGATGCTGGGTGAGGGAATGGTGGACCGCTTCAAGCACGAGGCGATCACCATCGCCGGCCTGCACCACCCCAACATCGTGTCGGTCTATTCGGTGCGGCAGGCGGAAGGGCTGCACTGCTTCGTCATGCGCTACGTGCGCGGGCGGTCGCTCGAGCAGGTGGCGCAGGAGGCGGGCCGGCTGCCGCTCGCGATCGTCCGGTCGATTCTCCACCAGGTCGGATCGGCCCTCACCTACGCCCATCGGTCCCGCGTCGTCCACCGGGACATCAAGCCCGCCAACATCCTGATCGATGAAGATGGCAACGCGGTCGTCACCGATTTCGGCATCGCGAAGGCGGCCGAGCGGCCGAGCCAGACGCTCACCGGCGCGCTGGTGGGCACGCCGGCCTACATGAGCCCCGAGCAGTGCAGCGGCGCCGAAGTCACCGGCGCGTCGGACCAGTACGCGCTGGGCGCGGTGGCGTACGAGCTCCTGACGGGCGCACCGCCGTTCGCCGGCTCCACCCTCACGATCATGCAGGCGCACGTCGAGCGGGCACCACGTCCGATCCAGGAGTTGTGGGGCGACTGCCCCCCCGAGGTCGAGGCCGCGATCCTCCGCATGCTCGAGAAAGACCCCGCGGCCCGCTGGCCCCGGCTGGCCGACGCGATGGCGGCGCTGGGCGCGGCACCGCTCGCCGAGGAGGATCCGCTGCGGGCCGAGCTGATCGGGTACGCCACGTCGGGCGGCGACGCATCGCTTTCCGAGGCGCCGACGCCGACGAGCCCCGCTCCGCGCACGCGCGCGTCGCCGCCGGGCGGCGGGCCCGTCCGGCCGGTGGGTGGCATCTCGATCATGCCCGCGCCCGCCGGTCTCGAGTCCGGCGACAGCTTCGCGCTCGTCGCCGTGATCCGCGGGCAGCACGGCACGCGGCTGCCGCCGCGGGCGGTCGAATGGAGCACCGATGCGCCCAGCGTGCTCCGCATCGACGGCGCCAGCGGCATCGCGAGCGCGGTGGCGTCCGGCTCGGCCGTCGTCACCGCCACCTGCAAGGGGATCACCGCGCTGCTCCGCGTCGAGGTTGCGCCGCCGAGAGCGGACGACATCGTCATCGAGCCGATGAACGAAGCGCTCCACGTGGGCGAGGAAATCCGGCTCGACGCCACGCCGCAGGACAAGCGGGGGTGGCCGGTCCCCCGGGCGGTCACCTGGCAGTCGGCCGACCCTGCGGTCGCGGCGGTGACCGCGGATGGCGCCATCGCCGGCCGGGCGCCGGGGACCGTGCGGATCACGGCCGCGTTGGACGACGCGCGGGCGAGCATCGTGATCCCCGTCCTTCCGCCGCGGGTCGCGATCGTGGACATCGCTGATCCGCCGGTCTCGGTGGTGGCGGGCCAGACCTTCCTGCTCGCCGCGCGCACCCTCGATCTCATGAACGCTCCCCTCCCCGGGCGGGCTCTGCTCTGGAGTACGAGCGACGTGAGCGTGGCGGTGGTGACGGCCGAGGGCCTGGTGGCGGCGCTGCAGCCGGGATCGGTGGTGCTGACGGCCACGTGCGAAGGCGTTCGAGCCTCGGTCCGAATCGGCGTGGTGGCCGAGAGCCCGGCAGCGGTCACGGCGCCCGAGGTCCGGCACGCGCCGCGCCGGCGGTCGCGCCGGGCGCGGCGACAGGCTTTACTCGCCGGTGGGACAGCGCTCTCGGCCGGCCTGCTCTGGCTGTGGCTCGCCCCCGCACCGGTCGCCGGCCCGGCGGTCGGTGCCACGGGGAATGACGGGCGCGCCGGCTACCTCGCCGCCCCCGTTGGCGCCGATTCGTCGCCACCGTCCACCGTCGTCATCACCCGGCGGCCCAGCCGCGCGCTGCGCCCCGACAGTGCCACCGCCCTGGCCGCTGAAGTGCGGGACACCGCCGGGCGGATCGTGGAAGGTGCCGCGGTCGGCTGGAGCTCGAGCGACACGACCGTCGCGCGTGTCGATCGGGCGACCGGCCGGGTCGTGGCACTCCGCCCCGGACGCACTCAAGTCGTGGCAGCGAACGGACGCGGTCGGGACAGCGTGGTCATCGCCGTCCGGCGCGCCGGCGCCCGCGCCCCGGTCGCCGGCTCGATCGCGATCGCGGCGCTCCAGCCGCTGCCCACGGGTAACTCCGCCCTGCTCGCCGCCGTGGTCCTCGGTCCGGCGGGGGACACGCTGGCCGGCGCCGAAGTCACCTGGGCCTCGGGCAACCCGCAGGTGGCGACGGTCGAGCCGCTGACGGGCATGGCCCGCGGGCACGCGCCCGGCACCACGCTGATCCTGGCGCGGAGCGGCAATCAGACTTCGGCGGCCGAGCTGACCGTGGTCGCGGGCGCGGTGGCCGCACTCGAGGTGCTCGGCGCGCGGCCGATGGCCGTCAGCGAAACGCTCGCGTTGCGCGTGGCGGCACGCGATCGGGAGGGAAAGCAGGTCAGCGATTTCCCGGTCGCTTGGACCAGCAGCAACGAGAGCGTCGCGGCGGTGGACGAGGGCACGGGTGCGGTGGTGGGGCGCGCGCCGGGCTCAGTCCGAATCATGGCCACCGCCGGCGCCGAGTCGGCGTGGACGCAGTTGACCGTGCTGCCCCGGCCCGAGCGCCTGCGGGCGCAGGACGGGAACTCCGAGCGTCGGCAGGCGGAAACCTGGGTCGCGGCGGGGGTGGAGCAGTGCTACGGCGCGCTGCAGTCGAGGAACCTGGCGCGGCTCGGCCTGCTTTGGCGTCCGGTTTCCAGGTCCGACGAGAACAACCTGAAGCAGCTGACCCGGATCCTGCGAACCCCCGAGCTGGAAGCGGTCGTGGGCGAGCGGACCGACCGGCCCCCGACCATCGGCCCGCAGGCCGCGACGGCCGAGTTCACCGCGCCGCTCACGTGGAGAGAATCATCCGCCGGGCCGCGTACCAGCCATCTGGTGTTCCGGGCTGGGTTCGTCCGTACGCTGGACCGGTGGGAACTGTCCAGCTGCCGGGTCGTCGGCTCCCCCAGGCTCTGAGCGGTCGCGGTGATCGTGTGCCGGACCCTCGGGCCGGTGGAGCTGACGGTCGACGGAGCTCCGGCCCCGGCCGAGATGCTCTGGCGGAAACACCTGGCCCTCCTCGTCTACCTCGCCCGTTCGCCACGCCTGACCCGAAGTCGTGAGCATCTGATCGGCCTGCTCTGGGCCGATCGGACCGAGGCCGCGGCCCGCCACTCGTTGAGCGAGGCGCTGCGGGTCATCCGCCGGCATGCCGGTCAGTCGGCCGTCG
>JACCSZ010000167.1 GCA_013812695.1 Gemmatimonadales bacterium
TTCGTGCTGGCGAACTTCGGAATCGCGATCGCGGCCAGAATGCCGATAATGACGACCACGATCAACAGCTCGATCAGGGTGAAGCCCTTACGATTCTGCATACTCCCTCCGGGTGGATGAGCGGCGACGTGGCCGAGCCGACGATGGTGGTGGGTGCCGTCGGGCTACCGGGGGGTAAGGCAACACATATGCCAATTTGAGGGTTGCCTGGTCAAGCCGTTGGACCGGACTCTGTTGGAAGACGCGAGAAGCGTATTGCGCGATGCCCGGACCGAGCGGCGGAACAGGATTTTGCAAGAGCAGGAAACGGGCGACCGCCCGAGGCAAGACTCTGCGCAGCTGTCGAGGAAAGCTTGGACGGAGCGAGAGTTCGGCTGGTATCGAAACGCCGGCACCGGGGGCTCAACGCCGCACCGGGCCCGAGCGTGCAGGTCTTTGCATGGAACTTGCTCCCCCGCCGA
This sequence comes from Gemmatimonadales bacterium, assembly GCA_013812695.1. Classification (GTDB taxonomy): domain Bacteria; phylum Gemmatimonadota; class Gemmatimonadetes; order Gemmatimonadales; family GWC2-71-9; genus CAVVWJ01. The sequence goes on from JACCSZ010000167.1 coordinate 462, forward strand.
CTGCCACCCCCCCACACCCCCGCTGTCGAGCTCCAGCGCACCCGAACCGAGTGCTGCCATGATCAGAGTCCTCTGCCTGCTGTTCGTGTTGTCCGGAGCCGCCGGGCTGATCTACGAATCGATCTGGACCCGCTACCTGGGGCTGTTCGTCGGGCACGACGCCTACGCCCAGATCGTGGTGCTCGTGATCTTTCTTGGCGGCATGTCCGCGGGCGCGATGGCGATCAGCCGCTGGGGCCATCGGATCCGCGATCCGCTGTTGGGCTACGCCCTGATCGAATTCGCCGTCGGGTGCATCGGACTCGTCTTTCACGACCTCTTCGTCTGGACCACCAACAGCGCGTACGGCTTCATCTATCCGTCGCTCGAAGGGTCGGCCCTGCTCCCAGTGGTCAAGTGGGCGCTCGCGAGCGCACTGATCCTGCCGCAATCGGTGCTGCTGGGCGCCACCTTTCCCCTGATGAGCGCGGGCGTCCACCGGCTCAACCCCTCCCGACCGGGCCGGACGCTCTCGCTGCTCTACTTCACCAACAGTCTGGGCGCGGCGGCGGGCGTGCTGTTCGCCGGCTTCTACTTGGTCTCCCTGGCCGGGCTGCCGGGCACGCTGATCACGGCCGCGATGATCAACCTCGCCGTCGGCGTCACGACGATCGTCGCGGGCGTGATCGCTCGCACTTGGCAATCGGACAAGGCGGAGCGCCAGCTTTCGCCCAGCGAGGCGCCGGCGTCACTTGGCACTGCCGGCCTGGAGCGTCTGCTGCTCAGCGCGGCGTTCGGAACCGCGGTGGCGTCGTTCATCTACGAGATCGCCTGGATCCGGATGCTCTCGCTCGTACTGGGGAGCGCAACCCACTCATTCGAGCTCATGCTGTCCGCGTTCATCCTGGGCATCGCGCTGGGCGCCTTCTGGATCCGCGGGCGCGCCGACGGACTGGCCGATCCGATCCGCACCCTGGGCCTCGTGCAGTGGGCCATGGGGGGCCTGGCGCTCGCCACGCTGCTGCTGTACTCGGCCTCGTTCGGGTGGATCGCCACGCTGCTTGGCACGTTCGCGCGGTCGGACCACGGCTACGTCGGGTTCACGGCCGCGCGCTACGCACTCTGCCTGGCGATCATGCTTCCCGCCACGTTCTGCGCGGGGATGACCCTGCCCCTCATCACCCGGACGCTGGTGGCCGCAGGGCTCGGCGAGCGCGCCATCGGCGCCGTCTACGGCTGGAATACCCTGGGGTCGATCGTCGGCGTGGTTCTGGGCGGACTGGTGCTGCTGCCGCTGGTCGGCCTGCAGGCGATGCTCGTCGCGGGCGCGGCCCTCGACATGGCGATCGGGGTGCTGCTCCTGTCCCGAGGAGAGCGCCGCCACGGGGCCGGCCTGCGGCTCACCGCGGCGGCGGCGCTCGGAGCAGTCGTCGTGCTCGGCTGGGGTGGGTTCGGGTTCAGGCTGGACCGCGACCTGATGATCAGCGGCGTGTACCGGCTCGGCCGAATGCCGGTACCCGGCGCGCTCGAGACCGAATTCTACCGCGATGGACGCACGGCCACGGTGTCGGCCGTGCGCGGCCAAGTCGACCAGCGGGTATTCCTGGCCACCAACGGCAAGACCGACGCTTCGCTGGGAACCGAGTGGGGGAAGAGCTGTGACGCCATGGCGACGCGCGCGCCGCTAGGCAGCGACGCCGCCACACAATCCCTGCTTCCGCTGGTGACGCTGGCCCATATGCCCGCAGCCCGCACCGCCGCCGTGATCGGCCACGGATCGGGGATGTCCTCGCATACCCTCCTGGGCAGCCCGCAAATGCAGGACGTCGTCACCATCGAGATCGAGCCGATGATGTTCGAGGGCGCACGGGTGTTCTATCCGGCCAATCGCCGGGTGTACGACGACCCGCGGTCCACCATGGTGGTGGATGACGCCAAGTCGTACTTCGCCTCGGAGCACCGCCGCTTCGACCTGATTCTGTCGGAGCCGTCGAACCCGTGGGTGAGCGGGGTGTCCGGCCTGTTCACGACCGAGTTCTACGCGCGGATCAGAGGCTACCTGACGGACGACGGAGTCTTCGGGCAGTGGCTGCACACCTACGAGCTCGACGACGGCCTCGTGCTCAGCGTGCTGGCGGGGATCCATCAGAACTTTCGCTCGTACGAGGTGTTTCTCGTAGCGGGGGGCGACCTGCTCGTGGTGGCCACCAACCAGGCCAAGGTGCGGGAGCCGGACTGGTCGGTGATGTCGTTTCCCGACGTGCAGCGCGACCTGTGCCGGTTCCGGCCGCTCACGCCCGACGCGCTCGATAACCTGCGGCTGATCGGCCGGCGCGAGTTGGCGCCGCTGCTGGACGACTATCCGCAGCCGAATTCCGACTACTACCCCGTCCTGGACCTGGGCGCCGACCTGCGCCGGTTCCGGCGCGACCGCGCCGGGGGCTTCGATGCCCTCTCGGCCGACTGGCACAACGTCGTAGCCTCGATTGCCGGACGGCGTACGCTGCCGGCGTCGGATCCGTTGGCGCGGCTACCGGAAACGCCCCGGGTAGAGGCCCGGGCCGCGGATGCGTACCTCAGAGGGGCTCCCGGAGCGCCCGGCGCGGCACCCGCACCGGATGCTCGGCTCCGCGAGGCGAGCTTTGCTCGTCAGCAGTGGCAGCTCTCGCTGGCCTCCGACCGGCCACCGGCGGATTGGGAGCTCTGGTCGCAGGGCGCGATGATGGTGGACCGCTACCACAACGCCAGCACGGCGGGCGTGGCGGACGAGGGACGGTACACGCAGGCGGTGCGCTTTGCGGAGCGACACGGCGCGCCGGCGCCGGTGCGCGACCTGCTGGCCTTCAGGCACGGGGTGCAGGCCTGGAACTTCACCGAGGCGGCGGGCGCGGCCGATCGACTCCTACCCGTGGTGCTGGAGCAGCGCCGCTGGATTTCGCCAGACGAGCTCCGCGACGGCGCGGTGATGGCCAAGCTCCACTTGGGCAACGTGCCGGCCGCCCGCACGATCTTCGAAACGCTCGAGCCGTTCAGCACCCGGCGGGCGACGGACCTCCGCTCGCAACTGCTCGGCGCCTACGTCCACACCGCCGAGCGCGCCGTGGCCAGCGCCCGGTAGTCCGGCGGTCCGTCCGGCTCAGAGGCACTTCGGCTCGCCATCTACGGTGGCCGGCGCCACCGCGCCGACACCCATGAAGATGGCGCAGGTCTTGGTGGTGGCCGAGTGGCTGGTGACCGCGCTCCAGCCGGTGCCGGCCGTGGCCGTGAAGGTGATGCTCACGCCGCTGGACGGAACGAAGTCTCCCAGCGCCACGAGCGGCGTGGCAGTGCCACCAATATTGCTGGCGCTGCCGCTCAGATACGCCTGGTTGTCCGCGAAGTGGCCTTCCTGCGCGGTGGCGCCGTTTCGCAGGTCCGACTTCATGGCCGCGAGGTAGGCCTTTTCCTTGGTGCTCGCGAACTTCGGCACGGCGATGGCGGCCAGGATGCCGATGATGACGACCACGATGAGCAGCTCGATGAGGGTGAAGCCGGTGCGGCGCTGCATACGTCCTCCAGGTGGATGGGGCACGGCCGCGAGCGCTGCCGTTGGAGGGCGAAGCTAGGAGGGAGCCGCGCGACGAGCGGGACCAGCTTTCGGCGGCAGAGTGCGCGAAACCGCGCCGCTAGGCCTTCACCTCCACCTGCTCCTCGTACCGGCTGAGCTTTCGGTACAGCGTCGACGGATCGATCCCCAGCACCTCCGCCGCCCTGGTCTTGTTCCCGCCTTCGGCCTGCAGCACCCACATGATGTACGCCCGCTCGATCACCTCCAGCGTCGGGTTCCGGTACGACCGCTCGGCGACGAGGGGCTCCTTCCGCCGCTTGGTGATGCGCTCGGGCAGCGAGGCGG
>JACCSZ010000021.1 GCA_013812695.1 Gemmatimonadales bacterium
CGCTCGTACGGCGGGTTGGCTTCGACAAAATTGTGCACCACGGAAATGGGACCGTAGCTTAAGTCGTCGACCTTGATATCTTTCGGCCAGGACTGTTTCTGCAGCTCCAAGATCGCAACCGGCCCGATCGAGCTATCGCTTAGATTCATGTAGCCGACGCCGGCGATGATTGTGCGCATTAGATTATTCGTGCGCTCCCGTGAGTCTCCGCCGCGGCGTTGCTCCCATCCGCCGTCAGCTAGTGCTTGTGATCGTGCTCGTCTTCATCCGCGCCACAGGCGCAGGTGTTGATCTCACGCGAGATCACGCGTTTCCCCGCGTGAATGTGCGTGGTGCACGGCATGCAGGGATCGAAGCTTCGGATGGCGCGCAGGATGTCGATCCCGCGGAACTGCTTCGGGTCGTCGCTCTCCTCCAGCAGCGGGGTATTCATGACGGCTTCCTCGTACGGGCCGGGCTGTCCCCACCGGTCGGTCGGCGACGCGTTCCAGGTGGATGGGGTGACGATCTGATAATTGGACACGGCACCCCGGTCGAGCACGACGTGGTGCGTCAGATAGCCGCGGCCGGCCCCCCAGAAGCCCACGCCACGCTGCTCTCCCCGTTTCGGAATCTCGAACTTCGTGCTCGTCCGCGTGTCGCCGCTCTTGAGGATATCCATCGCCGCGAGCCAGTTGTTCATCGCGATCATGACCGTGGACGCGATGCAGTGGGCGCGTGCCCGGTTGCGCTCGAACGCGTTCCAGACGTCGGGCACGTGCCACTCCACCTCCGTCTCGGGCAGCGTCCCCTTGGGCAATCGGACCTTGAGCGAGTGGCCGGTGGACTCGATGAACGGGTTCTCGGGTAGCTTCTGCGCCACCGCCGTATTCCAGAGCCGGCCGTAGCAGCCCGCCTCCATGGCATTGCGGTCCCAGCGCGGTGCCGTATCCCAGGTGTACTTCTCCTTCCAATTCTGCCCCTGGGGTCTCGGCTTCGTGATCTTGTTCCAGGGGTGATACGGCGAGAGCGGGTTGCCCGCGGGGTCGGTCGGGAAGCGCTGCCGCTGGCCGTTCCCCGCCCACTCGTCGTAGAAGGAGTGCTCGACAAACTCCTCCAGGCCCATGTTGAGTTTCTGAAGGTCGGTGGTCACCAGCCGGCCGTCGACGATCGCGCCCGGCGTGTACCAGCGCCGGTCACCCCAGGCCGTGGCATTCTGGTAGGTGGCGTCGTAGGCCTCGTGGTCGTCGAAGATGCCGGTGTCGATGATGTGGGCCCGGCGCGCACCGACCTTCTTGTACTCGGGATTTGCCTCGTAGAAGAAGTCGGTCAGGTCATCCCAGATCCCGGTGATCTTCTTGGCGTAGTCGAAGAACTGCGACATGCGGAGGTACATCTCGTTCATGACGGTGAGCGTGATCGTCGAGCTCATCCCGCCGGGGACGATGGTCTGCGGATGGGGATACTTGCCGCAAATGAGCACATACGCCTCGCGGGCCACGCGCGTCATGTGCAGCGCCTCGAGGTAGAGCCGCCCGGTGAGCGGGTTGAGGTCCGTCATCAGGTCGGCGATCGTCCGGTAGCCGTGCACCGCCTCGTGCGCCGCCTCGGTCACCTTGGCCCGCGCGAACAGCGAGGGGTTGGTCGGCTCGACGATGGCCGCCGAGTAGTCCGGGCCGGCCAGCAGGTGCAGATGGAGCGGGTTGTCGTAGAGAAACTCGAGGGCGAGCGCGAGGTTCCGGATGAGGATGCCGAGCGGCGGCGGGCAACAGCCGATCGCCATCTCGATGGCCTGGGCCGAGCAGGTCGAGTGGACGCCGCCACAGACCCCGCACGCCCGGCTCGTGATGTAGATCGCATCCCGCGGATCGCGGCCGATCATGATGATCTCGTAGCCGCGGAACAGCGTGGCCACCGAGCGCGCCTCGAGCACCTTCCGCGCCTTGAGGTCGGTCACCGTGTGGAACGCGAGCGCTCCCGCGACGCGGGTGACCGGATCGAAGTCGACCGACTGGATGTGGCCGTTCCGGCGCAGCAGTTCCTCGATCTGTTCGGACCCGAGCTGGCGCGGACCATCCCGCGGCACCGCGGTCGCCGTAGCGTACGGGTTGGTGACCCCCTCGCGGAGGGACGCCCGGCCTTCGGCGTCGAACTCGACCGGCAGATTCTTGAAGCACATCTGGCCTCCTCGGCCACACCAGCGGTGACGTGCGCCCGGGGGAATCGGGCGCGCAATGAGAGGTCTACAGCCGAAACACGGTCGCGGCCCGCCCGAGATGCCCGTCGGCCGCCCGGAAGCCGTCGAGTAGCGCACCGAGCGCGCCATTGATGGTGGCCAGCTTATCCGGCAGCGGCTGGGTATGCCCCGCCACGGCCTCCAAACCATCGGCGATCGCCGCCACGCTCCGCTTGGCCTGCAGGAGCGCCCAGGCGATGGCGATGAGGTAGCCGGCGAGCGCGACGACCACGAGTGCCACGGTCACCAGCGTCAGCGTCAGCAGCATGGGTCTCTCCTCACTCGGCGCGGGCGGCGAGCACGGTGGCGACGGTGTCGAGCTTGGCGGCGACCCCGCCCGCCGCGCCGAGCATCGCGCCGGCGGCCTCAATGGTGGTGTCGAGCGCGGCGACGTGGCGGGTGTTCCCCACGATGCCGGCGGCGGCCGCGAGCGCGTCCGCCGCATAGCGCTGAATCGAGCGGGCAGCCCGCCAGGTTCGATGAAGCAGGTATACCGCCCATGGCACGAGCACCACCAGCGTCAGGATCAGACCGATCCACCAGATCGTGTACACCGCGGGCGGAAACAGCGGCTCGGTGGCGTTCATCGGTCCTCCTGGCGTGAGACGGCGGCGATGACGCCGCCGAGGTTGGCATCGATAGCCCGCACCCCACCCAGGATGGCGGCCAAACCGGCGTTGAGCTTGGTGACCTGGGGTGCGAGACCGCCGGTCTGCACCTCGATGGCGCGAACGCCGAGCCGGATTTTCGATAGGTAGCTCGCTGGGGCGCCGTAGGCCTTCCGCTCTCCCCCGATCCGCTCCAGCTCGGCGATGATGTGCAACAGGTACCAGGCGAGAACGAGGAAGAGCGCCGCAGCACCGACGACCGAGATGAGCGTCAACAGCACCATGGTATTCATCGCGACCACCTCGGTCCAAGTACGCAGGCGGGGCAGCCGGGGCATTGGCCGGCGTGGGCGTCGATCGCCGCGGTGGCGCCCACGATCCCCTTGGCCGACTCGAGGATCCGCCCGGCCACGTGATTGGTGGTCTCCAGCAGGGCGATGTGGATGGTGTTGTTGGCGATCCGCTGCC
>JACCSZ010000197.1 GCA_013812695.1 Gemmatimonadales bacterium
CTTGACGTCCACAATGTCCACAGTTGTGCACCGCGGCCGGATAGTCCTGCAGAGCCTGCGGTTAGGCTCAACATTCCTTGCACACGAATTGTGTGTAACCCGAAGAAACTTGAGCGCTTGAACCGAATCTTGCGGTGCCTGGATTATTCGCCCCTCCTGCCGCACCCGGCTCGGCGCTCCGACAGTTCCGGACTTCCGCCTTCGATGCACGATTGGACGGGATCGACGGCCACCGGTTCACGTTCTTCGTGATCTCCGCGGCTCTCGAGGAGGTGATCCGCTCGGCGCTGGCCGACATCGTGCCCGAGAGCCACATCTTCGGCACCCGCTTCCGCTACGACGAGGTGACGGGAGAGATCCAATCGATCGCGTGCGTACCCGCCGGCTACGGCAAGGTGGCCGTGCTCGAGGAGCTGCGGCGCACGCTGCCGGTCAGCGCCGACCGCGTCGTCTATGTGGGCGACGGCAGCTCGGACGTCCATGTGATGCTGCACGTCCACCGTATCGGCGGGCTCACGATCGCGGTCTCGGAAAATCGCTATCTCACACCGATCGCCCGGCGGACCATCCTGAGCGACGACGGGCTCAGCGTGCTGATCCCGATTCTGGAGGAGCTCGCCGGATGGGACGGGTCGAGGATCCGCGCGCTGTTCGCCGCACACGGTTTAGTGCTGCAGGACTGGGAGAAGATCCGCACCGACTCGCTCACCATCCGCGACAGCGCGATGCCGTTATTCGCCGTGGCGGGAGGAGCAACTCGATGACCGCGTGGGTCGGTTGGGTGGCCACGGCCGTGTTCGCGGGCTCGTATCTCTGCAAGCGGCCCAATACGCTGCGCCGTGTGCAGGCGGCGGCGGCCGTGCTGTGGGTGGTCTACGGCGTGCTCATCCACGCCGCGCCGGTGGTCGCGGCGAACCTGATCGTGGCGAGCCTAGCGCAGGTGTCGTCGCTGGGGTGGGCTGAGGAGCGTGGGGTGGGAGGCCAAAGCTGAAGGGTGAACGTTGAAGCCGAAACGCGACGTAGACGTGAAACGGGGCACCTGATATCGCGGCGCCTTGCGCGCCTCCAGACCCCTCGCATCACGCCCTGCAAGCGCTCGCATCGCCGGCACAGCCCCGCGTGCGGAGCGCCCTCCACCGTCACAAAGCCATCACACAACTCGCTCGCGCGGCGAGCGTTCCCCCAGGCCGTTTCCACCTGCAACGCATGCTGGCAAATCCCTTGCGAGCCACGCGCCCGGAACTTCGGCCGTCACCGCGAGTCACTTTGCTTCCGCCACCAACCCTGAGGGGAGACCCGCAGGAACAGCATGATCCGAGGCGCCGTCGCCGGTCTGGCCGTAATGCTGGCCGCACAGAGCGCGCAAGCGCAGGGCTTCAGCCTGGGCCTTGGCGGTGGTGTGGTAGAACCCACCGGCGACCTGGCCGAGGGAAGCTCGACCGGGTGGAGCGGCACCGCCCAGCTCCGCGTGAAGCCTCCGGTGAGCCCGCTGGGCTTGCAGGTGGACGCCTTCTACACCCGTTTCGGCCTCGACGGGATCGACGGGCACACCCGCATGCTCGGCGGGACCGCGAATGCCGTGATGGCGTTCCCGGGCGTGAGCCTGGCGCGCCCGTACATCCTCGGCGGCGTGGGACTCTACAACTCGAAGGCGTCGGTCGCCGGCGCGGACGGCGCGACCAAGTTCGGCTTGAACGCCGGTGCCGGGATGGACTTCGGCGTGGGCAAAGCGAACCTGTTCGCCGAAGCCCGTTTGCATGCGATCCTCAAGGCCGTCCAGGACGTGAGCGGCGACGAAAAGGTCGGGTACCTCATTCCGGTGACGGTCGGCCTGCGGTTCTAAGCGCGAACCAGTCGTCCTGAGCGCAGTGTGAAGGGGGCATGCTTTCGGGCATGCCCCCTTTGCTGTGCGCCTCAGAGTGACCCGGGGCCCACCGAGCCACTGGGCGAAGGTGATCGGAGGCACCGCCCGGATGTCCACCCAGGCCTATCGTAGCCTTCGCGGCGCGCCCAGAGCCACGGCGCGCACTGCCACAAGGAGACTGCGATGACATCCGAAACGTTCGTTCCGACCGACGTCGTGTACCACCTCGCCGAGCAGGCCAAATCGCGCGGCGTCGAGCTGCGCCAGGCGCCCGGCCCATGGAGCGCGGGTAAGCGGCAGATGACGCGCCCCGGGCGGCGGAGCCTGCATACCGTGCCGATCGTCACCAATGAGCAGACCGCGGTCATGGTGGACACTGCGGAGCACGCATTGGACGTAGCCGGGTTGCTGAACTGGTGCGGCCTGCGGGAGCTCGAGCCGGTGGCGGCGC
>JACCSZ010000205.1 GCA_013812695.1 Gemmatimonadales bacterium
CTCCGCGACGTCTCGCCGCTCGACTACTACCGCCGGATCAGCATCGGCACGGTAGGCACCGCGATGCCGGCGTTCGAAGGCCGGCTGCCGGCCGAGGACCGCTGGGCGGCCGCGCTGTATGCGAGCATCCTCCGCCTGCCGGCGCCGCGCGGCGAGGTCCCGCCGACGCTCCGAGCCTTCGCCACCACCGGCACGATGTCCGACGACCAGGCCCTCGCGGCGCTGGGGGTGCCGGACGACCGGCGCCAGCCCGAGGCGCTTGGCCGGCTGGCGGCGGTGCGAGGCTTTCAATCCGATCACGCCGGCGCCGCCACCGCCCAGGTTTTCGCGCAGGTACGAGCCCGGATCGACTCGGCCTTTGCGCTGGCCCGTACCGGCGATCCCGCCGCCAGCGCCCGCGCCTTCGACGCCTACATGACGTTCGAGCAGGTGGAGCGCGGGGTCCGAGCCAAGAATCCCGGGCTTGCGGCCGAGCTCGAGACGGCGTTCGCGTCGCTCCGCACCCGCGCGGCGGGAGGCGCGGCGACGGCGGAGCTCGACGGGCTCCGCGGCCGACTCGCCGCCGGTCTCGAGCGCGCCGAACGTGTGCTTGGCGACCGGACCTCGCCGTACAATCTGTTCGTGCAGTCGTTCATCATCATGCTGCGCGAGGGTCTCGAGGCGATCCTGATCGTCGGCGCGCTGATGACGTTTCTGGTGAAGATGGGTGCGTCCCGCCGGCGGCGTGACATCCACATCGGCGTAGGCGCGGCGATCGGCGCGAGCCTGGCGACCGCGGTCGCGCTCGAGACGATCTTCGTCCTCACCCCGGCCCACCGCGAGGCGCTCGAAGGCGCCACGATGATGGTGGCCACGGCGGTGCTGTTCTACGTGAGCTACTGGCTGCTGTCGAAGATGGAAGTGGTCAAGTGGAATCACTTCGTGAAGAGCAAGGTGCAGGACGCGCTCAACAGCGGCTCGGCGCTCGCGCTCGTCGCCGCGGCGTTCCTCGCGGTCTATCGCGAAGGATTCGAGACGGTGCTGTTCTACAAGGCGCTGTTTGTCGCCGGCGACTCGGTCGGAACCATGCCCGTGGTCGTCGGGATGCTGGCGGGAGCGGTCGTCCTGGTCGTCGTCTACCTGGCGATCAACCGGTTCGGCGTGCGTCTGCCGCTGAAGCCGTTCTTCGCCGTTACCAGCGCGTTCCTCTACTACATGGCGTTCGTGTTCGCGGGGCAGGGCATCGCGGAGCTGCAGGAGGGCGGGCTGGTCTCCACCACGATCCTCCAGTGGGCGCCGCGAATCCCCGCGCTCGGCATCTATCCCACGGTCGAGTCGCTCGGCGCGCAGGGGCTGTTGATGCTGCTGGCCGCGGTGGCCCTCCTCTGGAATTTCGTCGTCGAGCCTCGACGGCCGCGTGCGGCGGGCTCGACCGTCGAGGTCGAGCGCATGCGACGGCATCGCGTCGCCAGCTCCGTCGTTCCGGCCGAGCCGCCCCCGCGCTGATGGCGTTCGCCACCACCGATCTCTGCGACGAGTTCGGTGACGAGGTGCGGGTGGCCGATCCGGTGTTCCGGGACTGGGGTGGCACGCGGACCTTCGCGGGCCCGATCGACACGGTTCGCGTGTTCGAGGACAACGGGCGGGTCCGGGAGGCCCTCGAGACGCCCGGGCTCGGTCGCGTGCTGGTCGTGGACGGCGGGGGCTCGCTCCGCACCGCGCTCGTGGGCGGGAACCTGGCGGCGCTCGCGCACCGCAACGGCTGGGTGGGCATCGTGGTGCACGGCTGCATCCGGGACGTCGCCGAGCTCGTGGGCACGCCGATCGGGGTCAAGGCGCTCCACGCGACGCCGCGGAAGAGCGCCAAGGCAGGAACCGGTGAGCGCGGCGTGCCGGTCAGTTTCGCGAGTGTGACCTTTGTGCCGGGCGCGCATCTGTATGCCGATGCCGATGGCATCGTCGTCGCGGATCGGAGCCTGCTGGCGCGGCGGCAGACGCCCTGATCCGTGCCCGGTGCGCCAATGCGAACGGCCCGTCCAAGTGGACGGGCCGTTCGCTAGAGAGGTGGTAGATCGCCCCCTGAGTTTACGGAGAAGGCCGATGTGCCCACTCCACCCTTCTTCGACCTACCACTTTTTCCGCGCCGAAGCATGATCGGCTTCCTGGCGCAATAGAAGGCAATTCCAGTGCCAAAAACTGCCAGCTGTAACTCAATACCCTGCTGTCGCTTAGCGTAATTGTTACCAGCCGGTATCCAGGCCCAATCTGTCGAAGATCAATACGATTCGTGGACTGGGGTTCTAAGTGTATACCGGCGCATACTCTACGCAGCTGTCGAAGTCTTTGACGCTGCCGACCCTTCGCCAGTGGTCAAGTAGGCCCCGGGGGCGGGTTCAGGATCATTCCGCCACGCGGACAGCACGTAGGCGCCCACGGCGATCAACCCGACGGACGTGAGTTGAGCCAGCGTGAACGGCCCGAGAAACCGGTCGTCCTTCGCGCGAAGGATCTCCACCAGGAAGCGCTCGAGCCCGGCGAACACCAGGTACGCGCCAAACAGCCACCCGACGGGCCGGGCCCGGGTGCGCCAGACCCAGAGCACGAAAAAGGCCGCAACCATGAGGACGACTTCATAGAGTTGCGTTGGGTGGACCGCCAGCACCGCGGACGCATCGATCCCGGGTGGTATCGGAATTCCGAAGAGCTGCTGCAGGTTGCCGGCGGTGGATGGGGGCAGGCCCTGGGGAAACTTCATGGCCCAGGGGAGGCCGCTCGGACGACCGTAATCATCGTTCACCAGGAAGCAGCCGACCCGCCCCAGCGCGTAGGAGGCCGCGAGCGCCGGGGCCACCAGATGCATCGTCCAACGGAGCGGCACGCGGAGCCGCCAGCCGTTGAGGATCACCGCCGCCGTGCCGCCCAGGAATCCACCGTACCAGACGAAGCCTCCGCGCGCGAACAACGCGCCCGGATCCCGGGTGAGCGCGACGTACCACAGCTTCGCGCCGATGACGCCGCCGATCACCGCCGCGGCCACCAGATCGGCCGAGTAGTCGTCGGCGAAGCGCCGCCGCCGGAGCTCGAGCGCCACCAGCCAGCCGCCGATCAGGAAGGCCACCATCATCATGAGGCCGTATCCGGTCAACTCGTGCGGGAAGAACGGCAGCGGGATCTTGAAAGGGTAGATCGTCACGCGTGGGATCCGGAAACGAGGGTGGGAACGAGGAGACCTGGGAACGGCAGATCGTCGCGCGGCTCGAGATCCCAGCCGCTGCGCTCGCCGCGGGCCAGACGCCACGCGCCCGCGGCCGCGATCATCGCCGCGTTGTCGGTGTTGAGCCGTGGGGAAGCTACGTGCACGCGAGCCCGTCCCGCCAGCCGCTCGCGGAGCTGTGCCACGAGGGCCCGGTTGCAGGCGACGCCGCCGCCCACCATGGCCGCCGGATAGCCCAGCGCCTCCACGGCGTGGGCGGTCTTGGCGGTGAGCACGTCGTTGGCCGCGTCCTGGAATCCGCGCGCGAGGTCGGCCCTGTCGGCATCGCCGAGTGCTGGCGCCTCGCCGCCGGGCACCGGGCGGACGGCGCGGAGCACCGCGGTCTTGAGCCCGCTGAACGAGAACGCGTAGCGGTCGGGGCCATCGCGGTCGAGCGCCTGCAGCATCGGGCGCGGAAAGCGATACCGATCCGACCGGCCGGCGCGGGCCAGCCGTTCGAGGTCCGCGCCGCCCGGATAGCCGAGTCCCAGGAGCTTAGCGACCTTGTCGAACGCCTCGCCGGCGGCGTCGTCGAGGGTCTGGCCCAGCAGCCGGTATTCGCCCCACGCCCGCACATCGAGGAGCATGGTGTGTCCGCCGCTCACCAGCAGGCCGACGAACGGCGGCACCAGCTCCGGATCCTCCAGCGTCGGCGCGAACAGATGCCCCTCGAGGTGATGCACCCCGATCAGCGGCCGGTCGAGGCTGTAGGCGAGCGTCTTCCCGTGCATGACTCCGACCAGCAACGCACCGACGAGGCCCGGCCCCGCCGTCACGGCGATGCCGTCGAGCTGCGTGAGGCCGATGCCCGCATCGGCCAGCGCACGGTCGATCACCGAGCCCAGAGCCTGCACGTGCGCTCGGCTCGCCAGCTCGGGCACCACTCCGCCGAAGATGCGATGCACGTCCTGGGACAGGATGGCGAGCCCCGCCAGCTCCACGCGCGGCTCGCTCCGCCGGAGCACCGCCGCCGAGGTCTCGTCGCACGACGTCTCGATGCCCAGCACCCACCCGGTCACCGGCGCTACGTGCCCGACTGGTCGAGGAGTCGCTCCACGAGCGCGCGGTTGGCGGGCGAGTTCCAGTCGTGCGCGCCGATGATGCGCTTGACGATCACGCCGCGGCGGTCGAGCAGGAAGCTCTCGGGCACCCCGGTGGTCTGGTAGATCTGCTGGATGCGCGACGAGCGGTCTTGCAGCAGGTCGAAGCTGAGCCCCAGTTCCTGGCCAAACTTGCGCACGTCGTCGGGGCTGCCTTCGTCCACGCTGACCGCGGCGATGGCGAATCCGCGGGGCGCGAGGCTCGTGTACACCTGCTCCATCGCGGGCATCTCCACGCGGCACGGGACGCACCACGTCGCCCAGATGTTCACCAGCGTTACCCGCCCGCGATAGCGCTCCCGGAGCGAGACCGAATCGCCGGTCGCGAGATCCAGGGCGTGAAACTCCGGCGCCGTGGCCCCGACCTCGACCGGCTCGACCTCGCTTCCCACCCGGGTCATGATGGCGGCGCCGGTGACCACCCCGGCGACGATGAGCCCCACGAAGATCCACTGCTTCGACATGGCGACCTCAGACCCGCATGGCGCAGCGGCGCACGAGCTCGCGCACGGCGGCGGCCGGGTCGGCCGTCCCGAACACCGAGGTGCCGGCGACGAAGGTGTCGGCCCCCGCGCCCCACGCCTCGGCGATGGTAGCGGGGGTGATGCCGCCGTCGACTTCGAGCGTGGCACGGGAGCCGTGCCGGTCGAGCAGCGCGCGAAGGCGGCGGATCTTGTCGGTGGCGGCGGGCAGGTACGACTGGCCGCCGTAGCCCGGGTTCACGGACATCACGAGCACGAGATCAAGGTCGGGCATGACTTCCTCGATGAGTGAAAGCGGCGTCCCGGGGTTGAGGGCGAGGCCCGCCCGCATGCCGCGCTCGCGCACGGCGGCCAGGTGCCGCTGCACGTGCACCGTCGCCTCGGGGTGGAAGGTGAAGAGGTTCGCCCCGGCGTCCGCGTACTCGGCGATGTAGTTCTCCGGGCGCTCCACCATGAGATGGACGTCCAGTGGATGGCCGGTCAACCGGCGGAGCGCCCGGATCAGCGGAGTGCCGAAGCTGAGGTTAGGAACGAAGTGGCCGTCCATCACGTCGACGTGAATCCACTCGGCGCCGCCATCGATCGCCTGGGCGAGCTGCTCGCCGAGCCGGCCAAGATCGGCACTCAGCACGCTGGGCGCGATCCGCGCGCTCACAATCCGGCTCCGGCCGCACTGCTGACGACGAGGTCTACCGCGCCGCCGCGCGCCCGGCCGTTGCCCGGTGCCGGCCGTGTGGCGATCACGACCCCGGCCTCGGCACCGGCGCCCCGCACCGTATCCACCCGTCCGACCCGGATGCCGGCGGCCTCGACGACCCGCTCGGCGTACGGCAGCGAGAGTCCGATCACATCCGGGACGCTGACCGCCGCCGGCCCGGCGCTCACCACCAAGCGAACGATCGAGTTGGGCGGCAGCACCAGGTCGGGCGGCGGGTCCTGCCACACCACGCCACCGCGAGGAACGGTCGGGCTCGGCCGCTCGCCCTCGACGCGCGAGCGAAAGCCGGCCCCGGCGAGCGCGGCCCGAGATTGCGCCAGCGGCTGTCCGAATACGCGGGGGATCGCGTGGTCGTCGCCGGCCGCCGCGCCGGGCGTGAGGTAGTAGGACGACACCGCGTACCCCACCCCGAACGTGAGCGCGACGAGGCCCAGGTCGCGCGCGAACCGCCGCCACCGTCCCGCAGTGATGGACGCGAACGCCGGCTCGGTGTGCCGCCGCATCCTCATGGCAGCCGGCTCATCGCGAGCGCCTCACGACGAACGCCTCAGCCGGGCAGCGAACGCGCCATCCATGTGGTGACGCTGGGGCAAGATCATCAAGTCTCCATCAGGCGAGACGAGCGTGGCGGGGAACCCGTCACTCGGCTCCCGCCGGAAGCCGGCATGGATTGCCAGAAAGCGCTCGACCTGCTCCCGGTTCTCCTCGGGCTCGATCGAGCAGGTGCTGTAGATCAGCAGCCCGCCTGGCGCCACGACCGTGGCGGCCGCCTCGAGCAGCTCGGTCTGGCGCAGCGCGAGCCTCCCGAGCGCCTCGGGGGTCACCCGCCAGCGAGCGTCCGGATGCCGCGCGAAGGTACCGGTGCCGAGGCACGGCGCGTCGACCACCGCCGCCTCGACCGGGCGCACCGGTGGGCGCCTCGCGTCCGCCACCACCGGATGTTCGCGCCCGCTGCCCGCGCGGCTCAGGTTCTCGGCCAGCCGCTGGACCCGCTGCCGGCTCGCGTCGCCGGCAATGACCAGGCCCGCGCTGCGACCGAGGGCGATCGCCTTCCCGCCGGGGGCCGCGCACGCGTCGTACAGGGTGGCGCCGGGCGGGAGGTCGGCGTACCAGGCGAGCAGCGACTGCGCCGGGTCCTGCACGATGAAGCCGCCATCGTCGTACCCCGGGAGCGCCTGGGGGCGCGAGCGGTCGGTCACCAGTCCCGCGCCGAATGGAGCGCGGGCGACCTCGATCCCCGCATCCAGCCAGCGGCGCTCCAGTGCGTCGAGCGACTCGCGCGCCGGCTGAAGGACGAGCCGGGGCCGCGTGTTGTTCCAGTGCAGCAGCGCCGCGGTCTCGTCGGGCCCGAACCGCTCGAGCCAGCGTGCCACCAACCACCGGGGGTGCGAGTGCGCTTCCGCGAGCGCCTCCTCAGAGGACGGCCGCGCCGGCCTGGCTGCCGGATCCGCCGTCTCCGCCGTCCGACCCAGCCGCCGCAGCACCGCGTTCACGAACCCGGCGGCCCGCGGCCCGGCCGCCTCCTTCGCCAGC
The DNA here is from genome assembly GCA_013812695.1 of Gemmatimonadales bacterium. GTDB lineage: Bacteria > Gemmatimonadota > Gemmatimonadetes > Gemmatimonadales > GWC2-71-9 > CAVVWJ01. The sequence continues at coordinate 7,066 of JACCSZ010000205.1, forward strand.
GCCACGCTGGTATCGACGGCGGCGTGGGCGGGCACCCGGTCGAGCGCCGTGAGTTGAAAGGCGCCAAGCCGGAGCACCTCCTTCAGGTCGGGCGCCACGCTCTCCCACCCGTGCGGCACCAGCCGCGCCAGCCGAGCATCGAGCGTGCTCTGTCCGCGAAGCACTCCGGCCGCCAGCTCGTGCACCAGCCGGCGATCCGGCTCCGCGAGCTGCTTCACCGCTCGGCTGAAAGCAGCTTCGAACTGCTCGCCCGATCGCATGGCACGCAACGCGTCGAGCGCCGCGCGCCTGGGTGCTATCCCTTCGGCCGACATCGCCGGCTGTTCACCCCTGGTGCCGCCGTGCTGAATGCGGCAACGAGCTACTCGAGCATCCCACGGGTCGGCGACGACGGCATGGCGACCTCGCGGCGCGGCATGCGGCCGGCCAAGTGGGCCAGCCGGCCGGACTCGACGGCCAGGCTCATCGCGCGTGCCATGGCGACCGGGTCCCGCGCCTCGGCGAGGGCCGTGTTCATGAGGATGCCGTCCACGCCCTGCTCCATGGTGACACACGCGTCGGACGCGGTGCCGACCCCGGCGTCGACGATGACGGGGGCCGCGAGCCGCCGCTTGATGGTGCGGATGCTGTACGGATTGATCAGGCCCAGCCCGCTGCCGATGGGCGATGCCAGCGGCATGATGGCCGCGCAACCCGCGTCCTCCAGCCGGAGCGCCGTGATCAGGTCGTCGTTGGTGTAGGCGAGCACCTGAAACCCCTCGCGAACGAGCGTGCGCGCGGCGGCGAGCAGGCCGTCGGTATCGGGCAGCAGCGTCTCCCGGTCACCGATGACCTCGAGCTTCACGAAGTCGTTGAATCCGGCCTCGCGCGCGAGCCGCGCGTACCGGACGGCCTCGTCCGCGGTGTAGCAGCCCGCGGTATTGGCGAGCAGGAAGTACCGCGCCGGACTCAGGTGATACAGCACGCCCGCTTCCTTCGTCCGGTCGAGATCTACCCGGCGGACCGCCACCGTGACGATCTCCGCGCGGGACGCCTCGATGGCGCGCACCATGTCCTCGTTGCTCCGGTACTTGCCCGTTCCCACCATCAATCGCGAGCGAAAGCTCCGGCCGGCGATGGTGAGGGGTGAGTCGGCGAGGGTGTCGGTCGGGGCCAGGTCTGGACTGAGCGTACCGGTCATGATGACTCCTGAAGCGGTGGGCGCACTGGAAAGATAATGCCCCCTCACCCGCCGCCGACAAAATGCACGAGCTCGATGGCATCGCCCTCCGCAACCGCGGTGCCGCCCAGGTGCGGCCGGCGCACGATCTTGCCGTTGAGCTCGGCCACGACCATCCGCGCGTCGAGTCCCAGGTGCGCGAGCACGTCGAGGAGCGTCGCCGGTCCCGGCACCTGCCTCGACTCCCCGTTGATGCTGACGGTCAGCGCCGCCCCCGTCGTGCTCACGCGCCCTCTGCCCAGGGCGCGAGCAGCGCCAACGCCGCGTTCGCCGGATCCGCCGCCCACCACAGCGCGGCGATGGCCGCCACGCCGTAAGCACCGGCGGCATGCACCTCACGCGCCCGCGCGGCGTCGATCCCGCCGATGGCGATGACCGGCCGTCCAAGCGCCACGGCGGCGCGCACGAGCTCGATCCCCGCCCCAGGACGTCCGGGGTGGCTCGCGGTCTCGTACACGTTGCCGACCACCAGGAAGTCCGCGCCTTCGGCCACCGCCGCCTTGGCCTCCTCGCTGCCGTGCACGGAGCGGCCGATCCACCCTCTGCCGAAGACTCGCCGCGCATCGGCGGGCGCGAGATCGCCGCCGCCGAGCTGCACCCCATGCGCCTTCGTCGCGGCGGCCACGTCGGACCGCCCGCTCACGAACACAGCGGCCTCGGGCGGGCGCGCGAGCGCGAGCAGCCGCGCGCTGGCGGTGGCGAGGGC
>JACCSZ010000030.1 GCA_013812695.1 Gemmatimonadales bacterium
ACCTGCGCGGTCGTGCTCGCCGCGTGCGCCAGGAAGCCGAGCCGTGGGTCGTCGGCGAACACCTTCTGCCAGCCGGCGGTGAGCGTCACCGTCAGCACCCACGCGAGCGGTACCAGCGTCACCCAGGCGTAGCGCGCTTTGCCGCTCTTGATCAGCACGGTCGTCCCCACGCACAGCGCCACGGCCGCCAGCAACTGGTTGCTGATCCCGAACAGCGGCCATAGCGAGTTGATGCCCCCGAGCGGATCGAGCACGCCCTGCACCAGGAAGTATCCCCAGCCGGCCACCACCGCCGCGGACGCCAGGATGGTGCTCGGATACCAGGACGTGCGGCCCAGCGGCGCCCAGGCATACCCGGCGAGCTCCTGCAGCATGAACCGCCCGACCCGGGTGCCGGTGTCCACCGTCGTCAGAATGAACAGCGCCTCGAACATGATGGCGAAGTGATACCAGAGCGCCATCAGTCCCTGGCCGAACGCGCCGCTCAGGATCACCGCCATGCCCACCGCCAGCGACGGCGCGCCGCCGGAGCGGCCGAGCAGCGTCCCTTCGCCCACACTATGGGCGAGCCCGGTGATCTGCTCGGGCGTGACGGCGAAGCCCCAGGTGCGGATGACCGCGGCGGCCGTTTCGGGCGTGCCGCCCAGCGTCGCGAGCGGCGCGTTGATGGCGAAGTAGATGCCGGGGTCGAGCAGCGCGGCCGCGCACAGCGCCATCACCGCCACGAACGACTCCATCAGCATCCCGCCGTAGCCGATGTAGCGGGCGTCGCTCTCGCGGACCAGCATCTTGGGAGTGGTGCCCGACGCCACCAGCGCGTGGAACCCGCTGATGGCGCCGCACGCGATCGTGATGAACGCGAACGGGAACAGCTTGCCCGCGAACACCGGCCCGGTGCCGTCGACGAAAGTCGTCACCGCCGGCATCCGGAGCGGCGGCAGCACGAGCAGGATGCCGAGCGCGAGCAGGAGGATGGTCCCGATCTTCATGAAGGTCGACAGGTAGTCACGCGGGCAGAGCAGCATCCAGACCGGCAGCACGCTGGCGATGAACCCGTAGGCGATCACCGCGTAGGCGATCGTGAGCCCCGACCACGTGAACATCGGCGCCAGCACGGCCGATTCCGCCACGTATCGCCCGCCGACCAGCGCCAGCATCAGGAGCAGGACCCCTCCGGCCGACGCCTCGAGGGTCCGCCCCGGCCGCCACACCTTCATCCAGTAGCCCATCAGCACGGCGATCGGGATGGTGCAGAGGATGGTGAACACGCCCCACGGGCTGTCCTTGAGCGCGTTCACCACCACCAGCGCGAGCACGGCTAACAAAATCACCATGATGGCGAGCACCGCGACCATCGCCAGGATGCCGGTGACCGCGCCGGTCTCCTCCTTGGCCATCTGGCCGAGCGACTTGCCGTCGCGCCGCATTGAGGCGAACAGGATCACGAAGTCCTGGACCGCCCCCGCCAGCACCACGCCGAACACGATCCAGATGGTTCCCGGCAGGTAGCCGAACTGCGCCGCGAGCACCGGGCCTACCAGCGGGCCGGCGCCCGCAATCGCGGCGAAGTGATGGCCGAACAGGACCCAGCGCGAGGTCGGCACGTAGTCGCGGCCGTTGGCCAGCCGCTCGGCCGGTGTGGCGCGGCGATCGTTCAGGCCGAAGACGCGGTCGGCGAGGAAGCGGCTGTAGAAGCGGAAGGCGACGAGGTAGGTGCCGACGGCGGCGAGGATCAGCCACGCGGCGCTGATGGTCTCGCCCTGGTGCAGCGCCAGCACGCCCCATCCGGCGGCGCCCGCGAGGGCGACCGAGAGCCAAGCGAGCGTTCGAAGCATACCGGCAATTAACAGCGCCGGCCGCGGCAGGTGAAGGCCGGAGGGCTCCTTGCCGTCCCTTCGGGCGCGCCGTACTTTCGCTCCCATGCCATTGCCATCCTTCGGGTTCGGCCACCGGCCGTCGTGGGAGCACAAGGCTCTCGACGCGAGCGGAGCCGCCCTGGAAGAGCCCCAGCCGCAGCCGGCCCGCACCGGCTGGCGGGGCAAGGTGGCTGTCGTCACTGGCGGCGCCACGGGCCTCGGCCGGCACATCGCCATCGAGTTCGGCAAGCTCGGCTGTCACGTCGGGTTCTGCTTCGTGAACATGCCGGGGCGCGACGTGAGCGAGCAGGCGCTCCTGACCGAGGCCGCGCTCGCGGCCCTGGGCGTCGGCGTCGTCGCCATGCGCTGCGACGTCCGGGACCGCGCGGCGGTCGAGCACTTCGTGGCCGAGACCCAGCAGCGGCTCGGCGGCGTGCATTTCCTGATCAACAACGCCGGCATCGCCAACGACGGCGCTCTCTGGCGGCTGAGCGACGACGCCTGGCGCGAGGTGCTCGACACCAACGTCACCGGCGCGTTCAACTGCATCCGGTCCGTGGCGCCGATCTTCCGGAGCCAGCACTACGGCAAGATCGTGAGCGTCAGCGCGCACCAGGCGGAGCGGCCGGGGTTCGGCGTCGCCAACTACGCCGCGAGCAAGGCTGCCCTCCTCGGCCTCACCCGCGCCGCCGCCGTCGAGCTCGGGCCCGCGAACGTCAACGTCAACGCGGTCGCGCCGGGATTCATCCGCACCGAACGGATGGCCATGCTGCCGGCCGAGGTGATCGAACGGGCGCAGAAGAGCTCGGTGCTCGGCCGGGTGGCGGAGCCGGACGACGTGGCGCACGTGATCTCGTTCCTGTGCTCGGAGTCGGCGCGGCACATCACGGGGCAGACGATCGTGGTGGATGGGGGGTTGTCGCTGGAGTAGCGTGGTGGGGGAGGGGCTCTCGCTTCAACCATCCCCCCACCTCCATTAGCTTCCCGCCGTGCCCCGACCCGCCGCATTGACGCTCGCGTTGTCACTCCTGCTGGCCGTGCCCCTCGCCGCCCAGCGGTCACCGCCGATGCTCCCGGTGCCGACCGAGGGCCTGGCGGGCCAGCAGGTGGCCGTCGTGCCGCTGACCCTCATCGCCACCGATCCCGCCTTCCAGTCCGATACCCTGTTCGACGCCTACCGCGACCGCCGCCTGGCGCTCTCGTGGGTCGACTCGCTCATCGGCGAGGCGCTCGTGGGCCGGGCACCCGAGGTCAAATGGGTGCTGCCGCCCCAGCTCCGAAAAATTGCCCGCCGGGCGCCCGGCATGGTCGAGGACCCCGACCACATGGGCCAGGCGCTGCTCCGCTCCCCCAAGCTCAAGGACGTCCCCGATCCGCTCCGGGCCTCGCTCCGGAACCTGATGGCGGTGGTCGGCGGCCGGGTGGTGATGGTGCCGGCGGCGCTCGGGTTCAGCCCCGATTCCGGCGGACGCGTGCGCGCCGAGCTCTCGCTCGTGGCCGCGGACACCCGGCGCGGCAAGGTGCTCTGGCGCAGCGTCGCGCTCGGCAGTGGTCCCACCCCCTCCGCCGCGCTGGTCGCGGCGCTCGACGCGGTCCTGCCCCTCACCCAATGACGCGCGACCGATGACCTACGACGTCACCCTCATCCACGGCGACGGCATCGGCCCCGAGATCACGGCCCAGACGGTGAAGGTGCTCGAGGCCACCGGCCTCCGGTTCCACTGGGACGAAGAGCTGGCCGGGATGGCCGCCGTGGACGCCACCGGCACGCCGCTGCCCGACGCCACCGTCGAGAGCATTCGGAAGAACGCCCTCGCCCTCAAGGGCCCGCTCACCACCCCCATCGGCACCGGCTTCCGCTCGGTCAACGTCGGACTGCGGAAAGAATTCGAGCTGTTCGCCAACGTGCGACCGGCCCGGAGCCTAGTGCCCGGCGGCCGCTTCGAAAACGTCGACATCATCCTGGTGCGCGAGAACCTCGAGGGGCTCTACATCGGGGTCGAGCACTTCGTGCAGATCGGCGACGACCCCCGGGCCGTCGCCGAATCCATGGCCATCGTCACCCGCGCCGGCTGCGAGCGCATCATCCGATACGCGTTCGAGTACGCGCTCAAGCACGGGCGAAAAAAAGTCACCATCGTCCACAAGGCCAACATCCTCAAGATGGTGAGCGGCCTGTTCCTCGAGGTGGGCCGCGGGGTCGCGGCCGAGTACGCGGGGCGAGTGGAGGCCAACGACATGATCGTCGACAACACGGCCATGCAGCTCGTCATGCGCCCCGAGCAGTTCGACGTGATGGTCACCACCAACATGTTCGGCGACATTCTGAGCGACGAGGTCTCCGGTCTCGTCGGCGGCCTCGGGTTGGCCCCGGGCGCCAACATCGGCACCAAGGCCGCCATCTTCGAGGCGGTGCATGGGAGCGCGCCCGACATCGCGGGGCAAGGCGTCGCCAACCCGTCGGCGCAGATGCTGGCCGCCGCCATGATGCTCGACCACATGGGCGAGCTCGACCGTGCCCAGCGCATGCGCGACGCGGTGGCCGACACGATCGTCCGCGACAACATCAGGACCCGCGACCTGGGCGGCTCGGCGTCCACGGAGGAGTTCGGACGTGCGGTTGCCCGGCGGGTTGCCTGAGGTTCCCTGCGTCAAATGTGACCGTCGGGTGGCGGGCCTTCCCTGGGGAGAGCTGTGCCCGGACTGTCGCGCCGAGCGACGTGGCCGTGCAACCCGGCTGGCCAACCGCATCTCCCTCGCGGCGACGGCGCTGATGGCGGCGTACGTCGCATTCCAGTTTCCAGGCGATCCGTCGTCCAGGCTCTACGGGGCCGTCGCGGTGCTCGCCACCTACATCATCGTGCGACGGGTCGCGAGCCGCGTCGCCATGGAGCTGCTCCCCCAATGACCACCGCGCGCGCCGCCGCCCTGCTCCTGCTGCTCGGTTCCACACCCGCCTCCGGGCTCGGCGCCCAGACGTCGCTCACGATCTACAACGACGGCCGCGTGCTGGTGCGCCGGAGCGTGACCCTGGCCGTGCCCAAGGGCCCGAGCGCGCTGCGCGCGACGCTCGGCCCGCTCGACCCCGCGTCGATCTTCTCGCTCGACCCCGACGTCGCGATCCAGGGCCTCCGCTACGACGGCGCGGTCGACGAGGGCAGCGTGCTCCGGCGCTCGGTCGGACGGCGCCTGATCTTTCGCCTCCCCGAGTCCAAGGACACCATCAGCGCCCTCGTGCTCGGCGTCGACCCGCTCCGGCTCCAGCTCCCCGACGGCAGCGTCACCTTCAGCCCCCCCGGCGCCGCGCTCTATCCGGGCGACGTGGTCGTGGCCGACCCCACCGTGTCGCTCCAGGTGGAGAGCGGACGCGCGCAGGACCGGCTCCGCCTGGGCTACTTCACCGGCGGCGCCTCGTGGCGGGCGAGCTATCAGGTCGTGCTGGGTGCGGCCGACGCACGGGTGACCGGGAGTGCGGTGCTGGCATCGCAGACGCTCAGGGCGGAGGACGCCGAAGTGCAGTTGCTGGCCGGTGCGGTGGGCCGGGCGGAGGAGGAGCAGCCGCCGATGCCGCTCCAGGAGCGCGCCGCGATGGCGGACATGGCCGTGCAGAAGACCCAGGCCGTGGGCGAGCAGCGGGTCGGCGAGTTTCACCTGTACTCGCTCCCCGGCCGAAGCTCGCTCCTGCCCGGGCTCACCACCACGGTGGCGCTGTTCGACCCGGCGCGGGTCAAGTACGATCGCAGCTACGTGGTCCGCGGCCAGGTGCCGTGGTGGGGGATCCTGCCGCAGCAGGGCGACGAGAGCGAAGCGCCGGTCGAGGTGTTCTACACGCTCGCGCGGCCCCGCAAGACCGAGCTCGGCGATCGCCCGCTCCCCGCCGGCACCGTGCGCCTGTTTCAGCCGGACAGCGCCGGGCGCGCGCAGCTCGTCGGCGAGGCGTTCATGGATCACACCCCCGCCGGCGAGGACGTGCGGCTCTCCGCGGGAACCGCCTTCGACCTGACCGCCCGGCGCGTGCAGACGACGTACGTCACGCGGCGCGACAGCACCCGGGCCGGCTGGCGCACGCTCGCCACCGCCGACTACCGGGTCACCGTCCGGAACGCCACCGACAGCGCCGCCACGGTCAATGTCCCGGAGGAGCGGCACGGTGAGTGGAGCGTGTTGCAGAGCAGCGTGCCGGCCGAGAAGGTGTCGTCCACGATCACGCGCTTCCGGGTCAAGGTGCCGGCGCGGGGGGAGGCGGTGCTCAGGTATCGGGTGCGCGTGGTTTGGTGACCCCGCCGTGTTGTCACCCTGAGCGGAGCGAAGGGGGCATAACCTGAATCATGCCCCGTTCGCTCCGCTCAGGGTGACAAGAGAAGCACTATACTTTTGCACCCATGCCCAACGCCCCGATCACCATCGCCCATCTTTCCGATCTCCACTTCGGGGGCTTCGCCGACCTCAGGCAGATCGAAGCGCTCGAGGACTTCATCCCGACGCTCGGTGCGGCCGCCACCGTCGTCTCGGGCGACCTGAGCCAGCGCGCCCGCCACGGCGAGTTTCAGGCGGCGCACGCCTTTCTGCAGCGGCTGCGCCGGCACCACGCGGTGGTGGTAGTGCCCGGCAACCACGACATCGAGTGGTGGAAGAGCCCGCTCGGCCTCCTGGGCGAGCAGGCGAAGTACGCGAAGTACCAGCGCTATTTCCCCGACCTGTCCCCGGTGGCCGAGATCCCGGGCGCGATCATCGCGGGCGCGCGGAGCAGTTACGGCGTGGCGTTCGGCTCGCTCACGTGGAACCTGCGCGACCTCGCGGTGAAGGGACATCTCCCCGCCTCCGAGACGACCCGCGTCGCCAGGATCTTCGCCGCGGCGCCGGCCGAGGCCATCCGCATCCTCACCTTCCACCACAACGTGCTGCCCGGCGGGCTCTCCCGCCGGATGGGGCTCGCCAACTGGCGCTCGGCGTACCGCCGGCTGCTCGCCACGGGGGCGGACGTCATCCTGTGCGGGCACGACCACACCGAGGGCGCGGGCCAGATCGAAGGCTCCCTCGCGGTGAGCACGTCGGGCACCCACAGCTTGCGCACCCGCGGCGGCCGGCCGTCGGTGTTCAATCTGGTGGAGATCGACGGCCAGGCGGTGCACATCCGCCACTACCGCTGGGACGCCGCGAGCGTCCGGTTCCAGACCTCGGACGTCAACTCGTTCGCCCGCCGCGGACCGCCGCGCGTGACCGTCTCGGTGGCCGGCGGCGACGAGCCGCTGTAGCGTGAACCAGCTGCTCGGGCACCGCCTCAAGCTGCTCGGTTTGCGCGACGTGGACCGGATCCTCACGCACACCAACCGCACCGTGATGGTCAGCCTCGCGCGCCGCGTCCTCCGGCTGCATCGCGGCTACGCCAGCGCGCCCGACCGTGTGCTGCGCGCCGTCGTGCGGTTCCTCGACCCGCGCCTCCCGCGGGGGCACCGGCGCGCCGCCGAGCGCGAGCTCCTGGAATTCCCGGTCGAGACGTTCGCGCCGAGGCCGCCGGCAGAGCGCCGGGAACGTCCCCGCCCGGGCGACGTGATGCTACTCCAGCGGCTGACGTCGCTGCATCAGCGGCTCAACCTCGAGCACTTCGGCGGCGTGCTCGGCGCGATCCCGGTCAGGCTGTCCGGACGGATGCGCACCCGTTTGGGCGAGCTGGTGGTCGATCTGGGTACGGGTCGCCCCGAGGAAATCGCCATCGGCCGGCATCACGTCCAGCGCCATCCGTGGTCGGAGGTCGAGCACACCATGCTGCACGAGATGGTGCACCAGTGGCAGGCCGAATCCGGCTTGCCGGTGGACCACGGACCCGTATTCAAGCGCAAGGCGCGCGAGCTGGGTATCGAGCCGCGGGCTCGGCGCCACCTGCCGCATTCGGCCGGCGAGGCCGCCGGCGCGAAGGAGGCGACGGTGGGATGCGCTCGTGGTTGATTCGAGGGCAGTGTCAGCCCGAGCGGAGCGAGGGACCTTGG
>JACCSZ010000234.1 GCA_013812695.1 Gemmatimonadales bacterium
ACCGGCCAATCCCAGCGCCACACGCATCCGTCCTCCGGATCGATCACCTCACCGACGAATACGAAGTCCAGCTTCGCAAGGATACGGGCGGACGCATTCCGTTCGGGGAGCGTATGCGCACGCACCAGCCGAACCGCTCCGCTCGCGGCGGCTCGATCGCGGAGGGTGCGGGCCATCGCAGTGGCACATCCGCGGCCTTCACACGTGGGAAAGGTGAAGTACGCCACCTCCACCATCCCATCGGCGTCCGGGGGTCCCTTGTACGCGCACGTGCCGACCACGAGGCGATCATGGAGATCGATGGCCAGGTATCCGGCCCACGGCGCAGACGACCCGGTGCGCCGCATGTAGGCCAGCGTCTGTCCGGCCACCCCCTCGAGCAGCCCGCCATTGGAGCCCAGCGAGATAGCGTCTCGCGCGGCGTACGCCGATGCATCCGCCGCCAACGCCGCCAGCATAGGCTCGTCGAGCGGTACGAGACCGATGCGGGGCATTTCCGGTCTCAGCTCCTCAGGAGAGCTGCTCTTCGATCGACCGGGTCAGCGCGGTCACCCGGTCGCCGGTGTGAAGGGTAGAGATCGTCTCGACCAGCACGATCCAGCACTCGTCGGCGGCGACTGGGTGGTGTTCAACGCCTCGCGGGACTACGCAACAGTGACCTTCCGGCAGCTCCACGGCGTGATCCCGGAGCTCGAGCCGAAGCCGGCCGCGCACCACCCAGAACAACTCGTCCTCGGCCGCGTGCTGGTGCCAGTCCATCTCGCCAAGCAGCTTGGCCACCTTGACGTACTGGTCGTTGACCTGCGCCACGACCTTGGGCGACCAATAGTCGGTCACCCGGGCGAACTCTGACAGGATGTCGATCGGCTGCTCCGCGGGATCCATCACGTGCACGACGCGCGGCGGTACCCGAAATCGATGCCCCTGACGCGGCCCTCGCGAAGTCCCTCGATGCGTGCCACCAGCGAGTCCGCACCGACCCGCCGATAGCTGATCCGTTGCGGAAAGTCGTGCCCCGGGTTTTCGAACGTCACCGCCAAGTCCGAGGCAGCGATGCTCGCGAATTCGGCGGGGGGCTGCCCGGACGGCGCGGCCGCGTACACCAGCCGGCCGCCGCGCTCGACGATGCGGACCTGCTCGAATTCCACCACCGAGTCGCCCTCCACGGTTCGTCCCGCGCCGAGCATGAGCCCGGCGCGCGGCCGCATCCATTGCTCTTCCACGACGCGGGTGCCAGCGGTCCGCTCCCAGCAGCCGGCGAGCCAGCCGAGCCCGGCCAGGCGGGGGGCGGCCTGCCCCGACGCCGCATGGGGAACCAGCGTGGTGATGCCGACCGTAGCCAGCACGATGAGTACCAGGCGCATTAGCCTTCGACCTCCCCGATCCTGGAGCGAACGACGTGCAATCCGACGAACTGCGGGCACTGCAGGCCCCGTTGAAGCAGGCGTACCGCGACGACCCCGAGCGCGCGATCGTGACGCTCCGGGCCGCGGGCCACCTCGACGACACCGACCTGAGCTGTCACGTGGAGACGGGCCGCGCGCTGGTCGAGGCCGGGCTGCACCCGGCCACGGGCGGAACCGGCCTCCAAGCCTGCAGCGGCGATCTGCTGTTGCAGGCACTCGTCGCCTGCGCGGGCGTGACGCTCCGGGCGGTGGCGACAGCACTCGCGATCCCGGTGCGCGGGGGGCAGGTGCGCGCCGAAGGCGACCTCGACTTTCGAGGCACGCTGGGAGTCAGCAAGGAGGCCCCCGTCGGCTTCCGCGCCATCCGACTGCAATTCATGCTCGACACCGAGGGCACCGCCGAGCAGCTGGCGACACTCGAGAAACTGACCGAGCGCTATTGCGTCGTGCTCCAGACCCTGCGGACGCCGCCCGTGCTCACGGTGGAGACGACCCGCTGACTCAGCCGCCTTCCGCCACGGGTTCGGTCCACCTCGCGCACTCGACCGTCAGCCGCACGCTGCGTCCTTCGGCATCCTTCCCGGAGACGTGCATGGAGCCACCCGGCCCACTTGGCGTGACCCGCCCGGTTCCGGAGCCTCGGGGATCCGCACCCTGCAACGTCGCGATCTCGTGCGACTGGCCTGCCGTCGCGAGCGCGAGCGAGACTTGGATGCCTTCGGCTCCCTTGGGTTGCCACAGTGTCAGGCTGAGGTGGCGGAGCTCGCCCGAGGCGGCATCGGCCCTGGCCCGCCACATCGATGCCGGCACCTCGTAGATCGAGGCCGCGGTGGTATGCTGGCATTCGCCGTTGCCGCTGTACGTCGAGCGCGCGCCATCGACCTCGGCGGTCACCATGAGTTGCACGGGGTCCCGGAGCGGGCGATCGGCGGACGCAGGCGTATGATCCGGGCTTTCGACTTCATGCGAGCCGCCTGCTGCCCCGGGAGACGGAGCGATCGAGTCCGGCAGGCCGGCCTCCGGACGATCGCCTCCGCCACAGCCTGCGACGAGCAGCAGGGCCACCAGCGTCGGACGCCAGGCGAGAGTCATCGATCGATTTCCGCATGCTTCGGTTGAGGGGGTGGTTCCCAGAGTTCCAGCCGGTTGCCTTCGGGATCGGTCACCCAGCCCAACCGACCGTACTCCGAGCTTTCGATCCGGTCGTCCACCGCGCACCCTTCCGCGCGGAGCGCGTCGAGCACGTCATCCAGATTCTCGACCTCCGGTGCCCTACTCGATGACGACGGCGGTACCGCTGGCACTCACCATCAGCATGCCGCCGCCGCTGCCCATCGAGATCGTTTCGTAGTCGAGATCGACGCCCACGATCGCGTTGCCGCCCAGGCGCTCGGCCTCTTCCTGCATCTCGCCGAGTGCGATCGCCTTCGCCTTGCGCAGCTCCTGCTCATACGCGGCCGACCGGCCGCCCACGATGTCACGAATGCCGGCGAACAGGTCGCGGAAAATGTTGGCGCCGAGAATCGCCTCGCCGCTGACGAGGCCGACGTACCTGGTGATCCGACGCCCCTCGAGGCTCGGCGTGGTGACGATGATCATCGGAGGTGCTCCTTGGGCATTGGCGTTGTCCTGGAGACAGAGTACGTGCACCCCGAGGTTCTGCCAAGAGCGGGCGACCGCCGGGGTCGAGTCGTCAGTCAGGCAGGCCGAACGCCATGACCATGTCGCCCTGGTCCCCGACCCCCGGGGTTCGGGCCGACAGGCACCGCCGGCTCGACCATCCGACTCATGTGCGCAACGGGTATCACCGCGCCATCCGGCAGCCGCAGCGTAAACCGCTCGGTCAGCTCGAAGCCGAGGGCGCGGTAGAGCGGCTCGCCAGGCAGCGTGGCCACGAGCGCCAGCGTCTGGAACCCCGCCGCGTGAGCGGCAGCGGCGCACGCGGCGAACAGCCGGCGTCCGAGCCCCTGGCGAGCCCAGCGCGGGTCGACGAAGAACGCCCGGATGCGGGCGGGCTCGCAGGCGGGGTCGAGCGCCGGATCCGCTCCGCTCTTCGTGTGGTCGGCGCCGTACAGCGTCCGCCGCCGGCTCCAGCCTCCGACGGCGGCGAGCGTGCCGTCGGGGGTCTCCACGACGTAATAGGTCGCGTCGCGGATGAGCTGGCTGTCCGCGCCGAAGCAATGGCGAAGAAGGCTCTCGACCTGCGCGGGCGAGTAGTACCCGGCGCTCAGCTGGCGGGCGGACCGCGCGATCAACGACTCGATCCGCGGCAGATCGTCCATCCGCGCGATGCGAAGGCCGGCCTCGCAGGACGCCACATGCCGATCCATCACGCGTCGACCGGCATCAGGTGCGTCACCTCCACGGGGAGGACGGCGCCGAGGGCGGCCGCGACGAGGCTCCGGTGGCAATGCGCCGGCTCCGCCTCGAAGCAGAGCAGGCACACCCGCTGGCCGGCGCGCACCAGGTCGGCCAGCCGGTCGAGCTCGGCGAACGCGCCCGGCGTGGCGAGGTGCTCGCGATAGATGCTCCGAAGCCGCGCATGCTGTCCCGCCCGCGCTGCTGCCCGTCCCTCGGCCGGCGTCCCGAGCCCGCGCAGGTGCAGGTAGCCGATGCCGGCCTCCGCGAGATTGGCCGCCAACCGCGACTTCGCGAAGCCCGGCCGCCGAGAGCTGGCCACGGCGCGCACGTCGACGAGCAGCTCGACGCCGGCGTCGCGCACCGCGTGCAGGAAGCTCGAGACCGTCGCGGCCTGGTAGCCGATGGTGGTGACCAGCGGAGCGCTCATCGCCAGCCGTGTTTGGCCGTGTGGCTCATCCCTCCAGATCGGCCGCGTGCTCGATGATCCGCCCCACCAGTCCGTACCGCAGGGCCGCCTCGGCGCCGAGCCAGAAGTTGCGGTGGGTGTCCTCCTCGATGCGCTCGAGCGGTTGGCCGGTCTCGCGCGAGAAGATCCGGTTGAGCCGGTCCCGCATCCGGAGGATCTCGCGGGCCTCGATGTCGATGTCGCTCGCGGTGCCGCCGGACCCGCCCGCGGGCTGATGCAGGAGAAAGCGCGTGTTGGGCAGGCAGAACCGCTGCTCCCGAGGGACCGCCACGTAGATGAGGGCCCCGGCGCTGGCCACCCAGCCCGTCCCGATCATCCGGGTGCGCGGGCGGATGAAGCGCAGCAGGTCGTGGATGGTGTCGCCCGCCTCGACGTGGCCGCCCTGCGAGTTGATGAACACCGTGATTTCCGTCTCCGACTCGGCGGCCAGCGCGAGGAGCTGGCTGGACACCACGGCGGCCACGCGCTGGGTGATCTCGCCGCTGATGATGATGGTGCGGGCGCGGAGCAGGCGCTCGGCGATCAGGTCGTAGTGCGGGGCGGGAAGATTTTCCTGCTCTGAATCGTGCGGCATGCGATCTCCGTGAGTTGGCGCGGTGTGGGCCACGCCGGCACACCGGCGGCCGGCCGCGTCGGGCGAGCGGTGCGGCCGGATACCGGAAGCGACTGGCTCCTCTCAAGGTAGCCCGGCCGCGGGCGGCGCCGCCACGGCGTTGCCGTGGCTATTCGAACCGCGCGCAGGTGGTCATCCGCTCTCTCAGCACGGCCTCCTGCCGGAAGCGGCGCTTGTACTCGGCGGCAATCTCGCCGATGGCGCGCCGACCCGTTTCGTCGCCGCTGTGCAGGATGGTGACGATCTCCGAACTCTCCTGTTCCAGCACGCCGCTCTGCCCTCTCCACCGGCCCGTGGCCTGCACGACCGTGAGTCCGGCGGGAAAGCGGGGGGTCACGACCTCGTCCAAAAAGCCGTGCCACTCCGCGTCGCCGATCGTCCCACCGCCCGGAAGATTGCGACCGAAATACACCACGTCGCGGACCAGCGAGGTGTCTCCGACCGCACAGGCTCCCGGGGGCGCGGGAGCCGGCGCGGCAGCAGGCGCCTTGGCGGACCCGCAGCCTGCCGCGGCGGCCATGCACCCCCCCACGACGACCCGCGGCACCACCATTCTCAGGATCATGTCGTCGCTCGCGTTGCGAGGGTGCAGCTTTGCGCACGTCGCTCTTCTAGACAGCGTCGAGTTCCTGGGAATTGACCGTGGCTCCGACTCCGGCGATAGTCGAATGACGGCATGAGATGTCCGCCGACCCCAGCCACAGGCTCACATGCTCGAGCGCGAGTTCTTCCATCTGAATGGCCGGACCTGGTTCGTTCGCGTCCGCGAGTCCGTACGCCGCGATGAGACCTACACGCACATCACGCTCGAGCTGGTGGGCGACCGTGAAACGCGGGTAGTCACCTGCCTGCGGGAGGAGTGGCACACGCCCGAGCCCGACTTCGCGAGCTTATTGGCGCGTTCAGTCGCGGCCGGCGCGTCGCGCCACGCCCGGCAGCGTCCCCGGTCGCTACCGGAGTAGGCTCAGCCCCACCACCGCAGCCACTGCCAGCACGGCGACCCCGCGCAAGATGACGATCAGCCCCGGCGGGCCGCCGGAGAGGGCGGCGAAGACCAGCGCGGTCATGGCCACCAGGCTCACGCCCATCCACGCGAGCCGCCAGCCCTCGCGCCGGAGGCGGCGTGCGTGTTCGGCCCGCCCGGGAACGTCCACTTTGGCAAGCAGGTCCCGCATCTCCCGCCAGGTGCGATAGCCGCGCTGCACCACCAGCACGCTCAGCACCGTGAAGAGCACGAACAGCGCCCACCAGAACCGAAAGTCTCCCGTCAAGCGCGATGTGAGCCTTCGGCGGCAGCCTTCCGGGCCTGGGCCAGGCTGGCGGAGTCGAGCCGCATGAGGCTCGCCATCTTGCGCACCAGATGGGTCTCGTGATCGCTGAGCCGGCCATCGGCCAGGATCACGCCCCACATGACCTCCGCCAACGCCAGCTTCTGCCCGAGGTCGTACTGGTCGGCGATCAGCCGGGTGAACTGGAAGTGATCCAACGACTGCACCCGCTCCGCCTCGGCCAGCCGCAGGAGCTC
>JACCSZ010000237.1 GCA_013812695.1 Gemmatimonadales bacterium
CGATGCGGCGAGACGGGTTGCCCGTCGAGGTGGTCGCCCCTTCGGGCGGCATGTATCTCAGCGTGCGGTTCGGCCCGCCGAAGGGGCGTGGTACCGGAGGTCAGGCCCTGGATTCGACGGAGGTCATGCGGTGCTACCTGCTCGAGCAAGCCGGCCTCGCCGCGGTGCCGTTCGAGGCCTTCGGCTTCGACGGTGAGCCAGGGTGGTTCCGGCTCTCGGTCGGCAGCGTGTCGGAGAGCGCCATCGGAGAGCTGCTGGTTCGATTGCGAGGGGCGCTCGAGCGGCTGGATGTGGAACCCTGAGGTCGAGACCCTCACCCGCGAACGAATGGAGGCGCTGCAACTCGAGCGACTCCGCGCCGCGGTGGCACGGGTGCTCGCGCGGGTCCCGCCATTGGGCGACCGGCTCCGCGCCGCCGGAATCACCTCCCCGGATGACATCCGCTCGCTGGCCGACCTGCGCCGCCTGCCCTTCACCAGGAAGATCGACCTCCGCGAGCACTACCCCTTCGGGCTGTTCGCGGTCCCCGTGGCCCAGCTGGTTCGGATCCACGGCTCGAGTGGCACTCGAGGCAAGCCGACAATCGTCGGCTACACCCGCAACGATCTTGCGATGTGGTCGGAGGTGGTGGCGCGCTGCCTCGCGCTGGCCGGCGTTCGGCCTGGCATGGTGGTCCATAACGCGTACGGCTACGGTCTGTTTACCGGTGGACTCGGCCTCCACCAGGGCGCCGAACTGTCGGGCTGTACGGTTGTGCCGATCTCGGGCGGTTTGATCCAGCGTCAGGCGACGCTGTTGCAGGATCTGCGTGGCCAGGTGCTCTGTTGCACCCCCTCGTATGCCCTGTGCATCGCCGAGGCGCTCGAGACGGCACAGATCGACCGGCGGACCCTCAAGCTGGAGGTGGGCATCTTCGGCGCCGAGCCTTGGAGCGAGGAGCTGCGGGGCGAGATCGAGCGCCGGTTGGGCCTTGCTGCCGTCAACATCTACGGACTGGCGGAGATCGTCGGACCAGGCGTGTCGGCCGAGTGCATCGAGGCACGGAACGGCTCACACATTCAGGAAGATCACTTCCTGCCCGAGATCGTCGATCCGGAGACCGGCGAGCCGCTGGCGCCGGGGCAGGAAGGTGAGTTGGTGCTGACGCCCGTCACGAAGGAAGCGCTCCCGCTCATCCGCTATCGCACGGGTGACATCTCGTCACTCGAGTTGACCCCGTGTGTCTGCGGTCGCACCACGGTGCGAATGAGCCGAATCAAAGGTCGGTACGACGACATGCTGATCATCCGCGGGGTGAACCTATACCCGTCGGAGGTGGAGCGGATTCTGCTCAGCGTCGGCGATGTCGCGCCGCACTACCAGCTCGTGGTGGATCGGCCGGGCACGCTCGATGAGCTGAGCCTGCTCTGCGAGCCGGCGCGGGAGGGTCTCGACCGCGGCCTGCTGCAATCCCGCCTTCAGCACGCCCTGCGCGAGCAGACCGGGCTCTCGATCGCTGTCCAGGTGCTCGATCGCGACCGCGTGCCCCGGAGCGAGGGCAAGGCGGTCCGGGTAGTGGACCGGCGTCCGCGGTAGCGAGCGCCCCAGCGGCACATACACCACCTTCCTGACCTCCTTCCCCTCCGTAAACCTCCGCACCACCGCATCCCGCTGCGCCGCCTCGACCACCGCCCCCTGCTCCGCATCCCGCGGCACGCTGACCCGCGACCGCGTCCTCCCGCTGACCTGGATCACCACCTCGACGTTGTCCTCGACCGTCAGCGCCTCGTTCCACTCGGGCCAGCGCGCGTCGAACACCGACGTCGGGTGCCCGAGCCGCTGCCAGCTCTCCTCGGCGAAGTGCGGCGCGAAGGGGGCCAGCATGATGATCAAGCACTCCACCAGCGTGCGCTGGGTGCAGCTCTCGGTGCGTAGCGCGTTCACCAACTCCATCAGCGCCGCGATGCTGGTGTTGTAGCGCAGCTCCTCCATCCCCTCGGTCACCCGCTTCACCGTCTGGTGGTACTTGACCAGCGTCCCGTGCCGGACCTCGTCGTCCACGTGCGTGCGGCAGGCGTCGCCCACCAGCGCCCAGACCTTGTCCAGGAACCGCCGCGGACCGCTGATCCCCTCGTCGCGGAAGTCGCCACCCTCCGTCGGGCACCTCGGCACGTCCCGCAACGCGCTTTACGGAATGGGGGTGGCCAGGTCTATCCGGTCAGGGATCAGCGCCGAGGAGCCCGGGCGTTCGCGGCGGGTCGGTGCAGAGGAGGCCGCGGTATCGAGAAGCATTGCGTTCCGCCGGCACAAGCTGCTCCACGGCAGGAGAAGGCTACCCCGGCGGCGGTCATCATCTCGGCCTCATTCGGGGTCCCGCAGGCGGCCAGCCAGGCGCTGAGCCGAGCGCCATTCCGCCTCGACCCCAAGCGTTGGGATCCAGCTGGTCATATATCCCTCGTCCAGGTCAGCGCCGCGGACGCGCAACAGGCCCGCGACGTCTTCGAGCTGGCGCTGCGACCCGCCCAGCTTGGCCCATTCGAGTTTGGCGAGGGCCACGTCCTCCGCGGTCGCGATGAAGAGCGGCAGGCCATCGAGGTCGGCCGGGAGCCTCCGGGCGAACTCCGTCCGACTGAACGGCCGGCCCTTCCGGCAGATGAAATCGATCTTCCAGCCCGTGGCCAGGTCGAGCACATTGAACTGCGACTCGCGGGCGAGCGCGTCGAGCGCGGCGCCCTCGTCGACGTAGTAGTCCGCCGCAGGCAGGCGCTCGATCAATGCCCGCAGTTGCTCGCGGGAGGGTGCGATCACGAAATCGATATCCTGGGTCGCGCGCGGCAGGCCGTGGTAGGAGCTCGCGAACGAGCCGGTCAACATATAGGGGATCCCGGCTCCGTCGAGCAGGGCGACCGCTCGACGAAAGAGATCTGCCGCGGTCATCGCAGCGACGGCGGCAGGGTCTCGTGCGGGAGTGTATGGCGCAGGACGTGGAGCGTGATCACGCGCTCGGGCCAATCCGGATGCGCCGCCCGGAGCCGCGACTGCAACAGGGCCCGGGCGGTGGCGCTCATGTCCACTGCCAGGGCGAGCCGCGCCGCCCCCGACAGGCGGCGCACGGCCTGCAGCTGCACGGCAGATGCTTCAGGCGTGGTATCGCTGTTCATCGCAACACTTCCTTCAGCGCTTCGCATTGCCCATCATGCCATGGCAGTTCGCCGGCGTGCCGTGGTCGATTACATGAAATATAGGGGCGGCGTGGCACCCTTGGCGCTGCGGGTTCGTGCGACGACGAAGGCCTCTTGTTCGCTACAGGCGTCTAGCCCGGCCCCGACGCCGCCGTAGCTTAGTACCGTGTCCTCCACCTACCACGAGATCTACGCCCGCTGGCGCGCCGAGCCCGAGGCGTTCTGGGCCGAGGCGGCGGAAGCGGTGCACTGGTACCGCCGGTGGGATGCGGTGCTGGACGACTCGCGTCCGCCCTTCCATCGGTGGTTTCCCGGCGGGCAAGTCAACAGCTGCTACAACGCGCTCGACCGCCACGTCGAGGGTGGCCGGGCCGA
>JACCSZ010000240.1 GCA_013812695.1 Gemmatimonadales bacterium
GCGTAGGCCCGGGCGACCTCGTAGTCGACGCGGGCCACCGTCGCGGCCAGCCGCGCCTCGGCTGCCTCGCGCTCGAGGCCGGCGACACGGCGGCGGGCGCCGCGCTGTCCGCCGATCTCCAACGCCTGCTCGAGGCTTACGATGTCCTGGGAATTCTGGTCACCCGACCGCGCGGTCTGCTCACGGCCGTAGGCCAGGGTCGGGTTGGACCAGGCGCCGGCCTGGCGCTCACGCCCGGCAGCCGCGGCTACGGTCTGCCGCGCGGCGACGATCTCCTGGCTGGCTTGCCGTGCCTCGGCACGCGCGTCGGCCAGCGTGAGCGGCCGGGGCGGCGTGGTCGCCGGCACCTGGGCCGCGAGGGTGTCCGCCGCAACCGTGATGGCGGCGATCCACAAGAGCATGCGCATTGGGATTCCTGACGAGGAGTTGTTCCGGCCGCACCTGTGCGCGGTCGAGACGGGTACGACTCCGCCGAGCGCTCTTAGGGAGCGCTCGCGGTTCGGTCAGGAGAGAGGAGGGGCCCGGCTGGGGGGTGGGGGACCGTGATAGCGCCCGGCCAACACGACCTGGGCGTGGACCGGAATTCTCGGGGGTAGTGGCGCGGCGATGTCGAGCTGGAGTTCGACCACGATCCGCGCGGCCAATAGCAGCCCCGACGAGACCTTGGGGGGCGGCGTCGGTCGCAGATCGAAGTGGTGATGCCCGCCGGCCGAGCGCGAGTCCGCCCAGCCTGCGATGATCGGAGCGTGCGCCGCGGTGGCGGACTCACCGTGGCCGTGATCGGTAGCCACCATCGCGTGCGGCGCGGCGTGCGCTGCGTCGTGCCGATGCGCCAGGCCGTGCCCGATCTCCGGGAGGAGAAGGGCGAAGCCGAGGACCAGCCCGAGGAGCAGGCCTGGAAAGCGCGACCGACGGAGGTGATGCATGGCAGGCAATATAGCACCCCGCTGCGCGGGCCACGCCGCGAGCCGCCTACCGGCCTGCTGCCTCACGGTCCCGAACGTGATTCACGTCAGGTCACCGACCATCTCGGCCCACCCACGCCATGCCGACCGCGTGGACCAGGGCCAGGCTCCCCGGCGCGCCGGCAGCGTCGCCTTTCTCGAAGTCGCCTTCCCGCACCGCCATCCGGTTGGTCACATGGGCAAAGCAGAGGATCGGATAACCGCGCGCGCGGGCGAGCGCATAGAGCGACGCGGCTTCCATTTCGACCGCGAGAACGCCCTCGCGGGCAAGCTCGGAGATGCGACCAGCCGTCTCGCGATAGGGCGCATCGGTGGTCCAGACCGTTCCACGGTACACTGGCTCCCGCCATCCCGCCGTCGCCGATGCGCCCAACGCCACGACCCCGGCATCCGCCTCGACGGTGCGCGAGGGCGGAAGATAATGGTAGCTCGTGCCCTCATCGCGGATCGCGCCCTCGATCAGCACGTAGTACGGCGTGCCGCCGGCCGGGGCGAGCTGTCCCGCCGACGTCACGCTCACGAGGAACTCGCACCCCGAGACGAAGAGCTGTTCGGCGACGAGCACCGCGTACGGCCCGCCGACCGCACACCCCAACAGGCCGATCGAGAGCCCGTCGAGGTCGGCCTCGTACAGTGTCGAGTGGTAGCAGGCCCAGCTCGGCGAGACGCGGAGCCGGCTGGCCCCCGCGAGGTGGCGCACCATGTCCCCGTCCGGATCCAGCACACAGACCGGCGGCACGGTGCCCGGCGGCAGCCCCCGCTGGCGCCGCGCTTCGCGGAGCAGGTTCTCCGGGCGGAAGACCGGCGAGGACTCGTGGTCCTTGTGCTCGATAATCGGTGCGAAGGTGGCGGTTCGGTCGTCCCGGCCCTGCTCCATGGCGGCGCCTGCGGCTGAGGGTAGGAGGACTGGATAAGATCGGCCGGTCACGACCATTGTTCCAGTACGCGCGGCTCACGCGAGCGTCCTCTGGCCCTCCCGGCTAGACCCCTGTAACATGCGAGAGTCCCCTTCCGCGGCATGCCATTGCCCGATCGAACCGCCGACCTCCAAGCCGCCCTCGCCGACCGCTACCGTATCGAGCGCCCGCTCGGCCGGGGCGGGATGGCGACGGTCTATTACGCTCACGACCTCCGCCACGATCGCCCGGTCGCGCTCAAGGTGTTCCACCCGGAGCTCGCTCTCGCCCTCGGCGAGCGGTTCCTGCAGGAGATTCGGGTCGCGGCCAAGCTCTCCCACCCCCACATCCTGAC
>JACCSZ010000255.1 GCA_013812695.1 Gemmatimonadales bacterium
CGCGCCGCTCCTTCCTCCTCCAGCTCCTCCTCCAGTTGCTGCCGGCGCAGCAGCTCCCAATATCGGCCGCCTTGCAGGATCAGTTCCGCGTGCGCCCCCTCTTCCACGATGCGGCCCTCGTCCAGCACGAGGATCCAGTCCGCCTCGCGAACCGCCGCCAGCCGGTGCGAGACGATGATGCTGGTCCGCCCGGCCAGCGCGCCGCGGAGGGCGCGGAGGATCTTCGCTTCGGTCTGGGCGTCGACCGCGCTCAGCGCATCGTCGAGCACGAACACCGGCGGATCCTGCGCGAGCGCGCGCGCGATGGCGCTGCGCTGCTTCTGCCCGCCCGAGAGATTGATCCCGCGCTCGCCCAGCAGCGTATCGTAGCCGTGTGGGAGCGATGGCAGCGCCTCGGTGAGCTGCGCGACCTCGGCCACCCGCTCCAGCCGGCCGTCATCGGGCGCGCCGAGGAGCACGTTGTCGCGCAGGGTCTCGCTGAACAGGAAGGTCTCCTGCGGCACGAAGCCGATCGCGCCGCGCAGCTCCGCGAGCGCGAGTCGCCGGATGTCGACCCCGTCGAGCAGCACGGCGCCCTGGTCGGGATCGTAGGCCCGGACGAGCAGATCGACCAGCGTGGACTTGCCGGACCCGGTTGCCCCGACCACGGCGAGGGACCGCCCCGCCTCGACGCGGAAGGAGATCGCCTGCAGCACCGCGCCGCGGGCCTGCGCCCCCGGGTAGGTGAACCACACGTCGCGAAACTCGACCGCGCGTCCGCCCTTCGCGGGTGGCAGCGTCGCCGTCGTCTCGGGCTGCGTGATCGCGGGTCGCTCGCGGAAGAGTTGGTTGATGCGTCCCATCGACGCGGCGCCGCGCTGCACCAGGTTCACGGCCCAGCCCAGGGCGATCATCGGCCACACGAGCATCGCGAGGTAGACGCCGAAGGCCACGAAGGCCCCGACGGTCACGGTGCCGGTCATCACCAGCCGCCCCCCCGCGTACAGCACGGCGAGGCCGCTCAAGCCGCCGAGCAACGAAAGCAAGGGATAGAACAGGCCCTGCACGCGCGCGAGGTCGAGATTGCGGGCGAGATAGTCGTCGCTGAGCCGCTGGAAGCCGGCCGCCTCGGCCCGCTCCTGCCGGTACGCGCGCACCACCCGCACGCCCGACAGATTCTCGTGGGCGTGGCTGGTCAGCTCGCTGAACTGCTCCTGAATCGCTTGGCTCCGCCTGTGCACGCGTGCACCGAGGGACACCATGGCGACCGGCAGTCCCAACAGGGGCACCAGGGCGATGAGGGTCAGCCGGGGATTGATCGCGAACATCGCGGGTGCAATAAGCAACGCGCGTATGGTAGTATCCACCAAGTACATGAGCGCCGGTCCGGCCACCATTCGCACCGCCAGCAAGTCGTTCGTCGTGCGGGCCATCACATCGCCCGTGGGGTAGCGGTCGTAGAATTCGGCCGACATCCGCTGCAAATGCTGGTACAGGTGGTCCCGGAGGTCCGTCTCGACGCGGCGGCTGCCGCTGTTCAGCAGTTGGCGCATGCCGTACCGGGCCACACCACCGATCAAGGCCACCGCCACCAGCAGGAGGACGGCGCCCTTCACGGGGGCGAAACCAGCCCCGGTGCGCAGCGCATCGATGCCACGCTCGATGAATTTGGGGCCCAGCGTCGTGAAAAAGTTGGAGATGACCACCAGCGTCAGGCCGATCGCGTACTCGCGTCGATACGGCCGAAGGTAGGGGAGGAGAGGACGCAGCTCGTGCATGATCGGTGCAATGTCACCGCGTCACGAGACCCCTGCAAGTCACATCACGAGGAGGAGACGATGTCCAAATCGATGCTCGCCGCACTTTTGCTGCTGGCCGTCGCGGCGTGCGGCGGCAGGGACCGGCAGGAGATGGCGTCCGCCGACAGCCTGAGTCGCGACCTGCAGCTCGCGCCGGTGGACACCACCGCCGAGCTCAACGACCAGCCCGCCGCCGATACCGCGCTGGCGGAGGCGCCCACGCCCGCCCCGAGGCCGGCGGCCCCGAGGCCTACCC
>JACCSZ010000267.1 GCA_013812695.1 Gemmatimonadales bacterium
TCAGCATGCTCCGCACCCGCGCCACCAGGTCCTCCGGCGCGAACGGCTTCTGAATGAACGCGGCCGTCTCCGGCAACAGTTTCCGCGCGAGCACGTCGTCGCCCGTGTACCCCGACATGAAGAGCACCGGCAGCCCCGGCTGTGTCCTCGAGAGCCGCTCGCTCAGCTCCGGACCGTTGAGCCCCGGCATGATCACATCCGTCAGCACCAGCTTCGGACGCTCGCCGCGCCTGGAAACCACCTCCAGCGCCTCATTGCCGTTCTCGGCCTCGAGCACCGTGAGACCGAGCCCCTCGAGCGAGCGCCGCACGAGCTGGCGCACCGCCGGCTCGTCCTCGACCACCAGCACGAGGCCCGGCTCCAGCGGCTTGCGCTCCGCCGGCGCTTCCGTCACCGGCTCCGCCGTCGCGGCCGCCGGGGGGCCGGCCGCCGGGAAGTAGATCTTGATCGTGGTGCCGATCCCGGGCTCACTGTACGCCCAGATGAAGCCGTCGTGCTGCTTGACGATGCCGTAGACGGTCGACAGCCCGAGCCCGGTGCCCGAGCCGACCGGCTTCGTAGTGAAGAACGGCTCGAACACCTTGGCCAGGGTCGCGCGGTCCATGCCGGCGCCGGTGTCGGACACGCTGAGCCGGACGTACGCGCCGGGCACGACGTGGTCCACGCCGTGCACCCGGCCGTAGGCCGCGTCGAGCGTCACTTCGTCCGTCGCGATCGTGAGTCGTCCGTCTGTGTGCATCGCGTCGCGCGCGTTCGCGGCGAGATTGATCAGCACCTGGTCGACCTGGATGGGATCCGCCATGATCTCGCTGCGGCAGCGGTCGGGCAGCACGGCGAGCGTCTTGTCCGCGCCCAGCAGGCGCTCGAGCACGGGCGCCAGCGCACCGACCGCCGCGTGCACGCTCAGCCGCCGGACCTGGCTCACCTGGCGCCGGCTGAAGGTCAGGAGCTGCTGCGCCACCTGCGCGGCGCGGAGCGCGGCGCGGATCATCTCCTCCACGTCCTTCGTCTGCGGGTGGTCGGGCCCCAGCTCCTTGACGGCGAACTCGCCGAATCCCAGCACCGCCATGAGCTGGTTGTTGACCTCGTGCGCCACCCCGCCGGCGAGTGTGCCCACCGCCTGAAGCTTCTGCGCCTGCGCGAGCTGCTCTTCCCCCTTCACGCGTTCGGTCACGTCGGTGTGGGCGCCGACCCACTCTCGAACCCTGCCCGTGTCGTCCAGCACCGGCACGGCCCGCAGCTCCATGTGGCGGTACTCGCCATCTCGGCGGCGCAGCCGGTGCTGCGTGGCCAGCACCGTCCGCCCTCGCATCGCTTCCTTCCAGGCGCGCAACGTCTCCGGCTGGTCCTCCGGCAGGATTGTCCGGATCCAGCCGGCGCGGGCCGCCTCGCTGGCGGGCTGCCCCGTGAACGCCTCCCACTGGGTCATGTCGCGGGGCGTGCGCCCGTCGGCGGACATGGTCCACACGATACGCGCTGTCGCGGCAACCAGCGCCCGGTACCGCGCTTCGCTGGTGCGGACCGCCTCCTCCGCGTGGCGCTGCTCGGTCACGTCGTCGTCCACCTCGATGACGGCGTCCGGGTGGCCGGAGGGGTCGCGGTGGAGGATCCAGTGGGTGGCGATGCGGAGCGTCGCGCCGTCCCGTGTCCGCCGCTTGAGCTCGGCCAGCCACTCGCCGCGCTCGAGCAGCTCCGCCTCGGCATCGCGTCGGGGCACGGGCAGCTCGGTGCCGAGCAGATCGCGCGTACCGGCCTGTATGACCTGGTCGGACGTCCACCCGTAGAGCCGCTCCGCGCCGGCGCTCCAGAAGCGGATCCGGCCGTCGAGGCCGCGGGCGGCGACCGGCGTGTGGCTGAGGAGGTCGAGGAGCTGGCGAGTCTGCTCCTCACTCTGCTGCAGCGCCGTCCGCGCGGCGGCCGCGGCCTCGAGCAGGCGGTTCCTGAGCTCCAGCGCCGCCTGCGCCTGGTCGGCCGCCCGGCGCTCCGATTCCACGCGACACGCGACATCGGCGCCGCGGAATGCCGCCCAGAACGACACGCCGATAAAGAATGTGACGTACACCGCCAGCCCGACGTGCACTTGGTAGAAGCCGAGCCGGAGTGCCTGCACGCTGCCGACGGCGAACAGGATGGGCAGCAGCACGGCGAGGGGCAACAGGCGCCGGAGCAGAACCGTCCCCGGCTCGGGACTGGTCAGCAGTTCGATGAGCTCGCTCCGATGCGTGGCGGCGGCGACGCCGGCCGCGATGAGCAGCAGGCCGGTCGCCGCGTGGAGGGCGAGTCCGCTGCCCGGCACGAGACCGTAGAGCTCGGGCACGGCGCCGAGGTGCCCGGCGATGGCCAGGACCGGAATGAGCCCGGCGGCCACCACGGCCGCGGCGTGCGCCCGGAGCCGCGACCTGCTCCGCGC
>JACCSZ010000044.1 GCA_013812695.1 Gemmatimonadales bacterium
TGGCCGCTACGACCGTTCCTCCTGGGTGGTGGACTGCCCGAATCTCAGCGTCCGTGGGGGGTACGCTCGCGATTTCTCCCGGCGCACGCCGTGGGAGACACCGTCGGTCTTTGCCGTCTTCGCCGGCTACGAAGCGACTCGCGAGAACAATCTCATCAGCGGCCGGTCCGACCATGCCGGCCTCGTCCTCGATGGCCTTTGCTTCGACGCCGCCGGGCGCAACACCTACGGGGACAAGCCGGGTGAGGGCATCCGTGCATACGCCGCCATGGACGGGCCGATCGCGTCCTTCAACGCGAAGAACGTGACGATCATGAACTGCGTGTTCGCCAACAGCGCGCATGCCGGGGTCGAGCTGGCGGGGGAAGGCTCGCGCTTCGAGAACAACCTGGTCGTCAACATGATCGGTATCGGGATGCTGACCCTCCGGAACCCTGTCAGTGGCGGACCACCGATCACGGTCACGGGCAATACCTTCGGCTTCGCGCACGATGTGGGACCGCCCTGTGGCACCGGAGCCGATCAGGCCATCGGCCTCCGGGTCGGCGGGCCGGCGGTGGTGCAGGAGAACGTGTTCATCTCCTGTGGCAACGCCGCCATCGCGCTCTACCGCGATCTCGATCGTGTCAGCATCGACCGGAATCTCTTCTATCTCACGCCCCGGGATGTGGTGAACAGCCGGATGCCGGGCAACACCGCCGACATCACGGAGGCGAACATCGACGAGATGGAAGACGTCGGACTCAAGTCCGCGGCGGGCAATGTCGTTCAGGACCCGGGCATGAGCGGCATCCCCACCCAATGGCTGGACGCCTACAGCCGTCATCTGCTGGCGAATTATGTGAAGCCGCCGCGCGACGCGGCCAATGCCGTGCGCGCGGCGGCCGGATTGCCGGCGCTCGCCCCCGCCGATCTCGAGAAAGAGGAAAGTAAGGGCGGCTTCGCGCCTCGTCTGGCGCCCGCCGACGTCCTGGCGCTCCGCTTCGCGGCCAAACAGGGCTATCACCCGGTCGAGCTTGCGGTAGAAACGATAGGCCGGCCTGGACCCTCCGCCGTCACGTTCCGCCCGATCGACTGGAACGCGATCGACACCCCCGAGCCGTCGCTGGCGAATCAGCCGGTGGAGCTGAGAGCCGGACTTGGCTACGAGCAGAACACCAGCCTTCTGGCGGACGCCGGACCCGCGACGCACATGGGAATCCGCGTCTACCGGCCGGGCTCCGATGACGGGTCCATCTACGTGCTCGCCCGGCGCTCCACGCTCGTGAATCGGCAATTCGAGGAAGCGGTCAAATACACGAATGGCCGCGAGGTCGAGAGTACCTGTCTGCTCCGAGGCACGTATCGAGCGGACCTGGTGCCGACCTCGCGTCAGAAGGTGACGCTCGTGGTGGAAGCCATCGTGCCGGGGCCGGTGCTGCCGAAGGAGCCGGCGGCCCGGCCGGCGGGCCGGGATTGGTTCGTCAGGGCCGGCGCCAGCGGCGGGGATGGCTCGCGCGAGAAGCCCTTTCGCGACCCCTTCCAGGCGCTCGACAAAGCCGAGGGTGGCGATGCGGTCCATGTCGCCGGCGGCGACTACTTCGGAAAGCTTCGGTCGGGGAAGTGGAAACTCCTGATTCGCAACCTGTCTCTGCTCGGCGGGTACGACGCGGAATTCACCGAGCGTGATCCGTGGAAGCACCCCACGCGCTTCGTCCTGAACGAGGAAGAGAAGGCCAAGGGAACACCGGAGGGCACGATGCTCGCCTCCGACGAGAACAGCGACGGTCTGATCCTGGACGGTTTCGTGTTCGATGGGTCCACCTACAACTCGTACACGCCCGAGGGCGCGCTGGACCTCAAGCGTTCACCGCAGGCCCCCATGGTCAGCTTGCGCGGCGGTCAGTCGGCTATCACGGTTCGCAATTGTGTCTTCGTCAATGGATCGGGAGCGGGCATCAGCATCAGCTGTCCGTTCGGTGTGTTCGAGAACAACGTCATTCTCAATGTGAGCGGGTGGTCGCTGGGGATCCGAGCCGACGGCCCGGGACCGTGGACGGTCCGGAACAACACGGTCCTGTTCGCGTGCGATCCCACGCCTCGCGCCGGGACCGGCAAGTCGAGCTCGGACGGTACCCTGTTTCAGCTCAGCGGCAGGGCCGTGGTCACCGTCGATGCCAACATCTTCGCGTTTGCCGATAACTTCGGAGTGCGATCCACGATTCCGCAGCAGAACGTCTCGTTAAGCGGGAACGTGTTCGCGGCCTGCCTCTACATCCATCTCACGGACGCGCAATACCTGTGGGCGGACGCATCGACCTGGGAGCGGCGGGCCGATGCGGATTCGGCATTTGCCTCGTTCGAGGGAAACACGCTCGACCTGCCGAAGCTGCCGGTGGACCCCGCCTTCGCGGATGCTGCCCTGGAACGCTTGTTTGCGCTGCCATCCAGGGTGGCCACGAATCAGTGGAGGACCTTCGCCGCTCAAATCGGCTCCGCCGCGATCCCGGCTATCCCCGGCAGCACTGCCGCCACCGAGCCGCCCAAGCCCGCAGCCGCTCCGGACAATTCGCTCGACAGTCTGCTCGCGAGTCTCAGCAGCACGAAGGACAAATTGAAAGAAGCAGAGACGAGCCGGACGGCCACCGTTACCGAGGCTCCGTACTGCCCCGTGGCCGATTGGAGGAACGCGCTCGCGCTCTTTCTGGAAACGCCGAGCACCGGACCCGGCGCGCACAGACTGAAGCTGTCGGTGTCATTCGCCACCGCGCGCGCACGAAGCGACGTGCAATACACGAGCATCACAGCGCAGGCAATCGATGCCGACCACGCCTCGCTCGACACCAAAGCCGTGCAACTGGAGGTGACGCAACTTCGTTCCAGTTCCACCGATCCCTCCCAGTTCCCGGCCGACCTGACCGGCGATGACTACGAGGCGTACGCCATCACGACGGTCGGCGATGCCAGTCGCACCCACGTCGCCATTCTCGTGCGACGCGACACCACCGCCAGCAAGCTGCTCGACCGCGCGGCGCCGACCGACAAGTTCCTGATTCGCGGCACCGCGCGGCTCCCTCGCAATCCAGGCGCCCTGGCGATCGTGGCCGACACCGCAGAGGCCATGTAGCGCTGCCCCGCCGGAACCCCGCGGGCCGCCCGCTGGTTAGTACGCCATGTCAATCATCGAGCTGGGCCTCGACACCTTCGGCGACGTTACCCTCGACCCCGCCGGCCGCCCCCACCCGCACGCCCGCGTCCTCCGCGACGTCCTCGCCGAGGCCGAGCTCGCCGACCAAGTCGGCGTCGACTTCTTCGGCGTCGGCGAGCACCACCGCCCCGACTTTGCCATCAGCGCCCCCGAGGTTCTCCTCGCCGCCATCGCCACCCGCACCGAGCGCATCCGCCTCGGCACCGCCGTCACCGTGCTCAGCACGGACGACCCCGTCCGCGTCTACCAGCGCTTCAGCACGCTCGACGCCATCTCCAACGGCCGCGCCGAGGTCATCCTCGGCCGCGGCTCATTCACCGAGTCGTTCCCGCTGTTCGGCTACTCCCTCGACGACTACGACCGCCTCTTCGAGGAGAAGCTCGCGATCTTCGCCGCCCTCCGCGACGCCGACCGCACGGGCCAGCCGGTCCGCTGGAAGGGCACCGTCCGCCCGCCGCTCGACGGCCTCCGCGTCTACCCGCCGGTCGAGCGCCCGCCGCTCAGCACCTGGGTCGGCGTCGGCGGCAGCCCCGAGTCGGTGGTCCGCGCCGCGCGCTACGGCTTTCCGCTGACGCTCGCCATCATCGGCGGCGACCCGCGCCGCTTCGCGCCCTACGTCGAGCTCTACCACGAGGCGCTCGCCCAGCGTGGGGCTCCGAGGCTGCCCGTCGGCGTCCACTCGCCCGGCCACATCGCCGACACCGACGCCCAGGCGCGCGAAGAGCTCTGGCCGGCCTACCAGGTCATGCGCAACCGCATCGGTGCCGAGCGCGGGTGGGGCCCGACCAGCCGAGCAGAGTTCGATCGCGAGGTTGCCGCGGGCTCGCTCTACGTCGGCGCTCCCGAGACCGTCGCCCATAAGATCGCCGCAACCGTGCGCGCACTCGGTGCGTCCCGCTTCGACCTCAAGTACAGCGCCGGCACGCTGTCGCACGAGACGATGATGCGGAGTATCGAGCTCTACGGGCGGGAGGTGATCCCTCGGATACGGCGGCTGCTCGCCGAGTCGGTCCCCATGGAAACCGAGCAGGGAACCGCCGCGGCAGGCAGGTAGGCTGGTGCCCCAAGGACAAGACCGTCCTCGCCAACGAGCAGGTCATCAACGGCCGCTGCGAGCGCTGCGACAGCATCGTCGAGCAGCGCACGCTCGAGCAGTGGTTCTTCCGGATCACCGACTACGCC
>JACCSZ010000312.1 GCA_013812695.1 Gemmatimonadales bacterium
CCTCGAGGCCTGGCGCGCGAACGTCGGGGACAGCGTGGCGCTCGACCTGGCCGGCCCGCCGCATGAAGCGGTCACGGGCGTAGCCCTGCTGAGCTGGAACTGCTGGATCGGCCGCGGTCGGCTCGACGAGGTGATCCACCGCGTGCGCGAGCGGGCCGGGCTCCCGGTCGTGGCACTCGTGCAGGAGGCGTATCGCGCGGACCCGAGCGTGCCCTCGCGGGCCGCGGGCCTGGCGGCGCGGCGCGCCGCTGGTGCATTTCCACCGAGGCCGCGCGCGCGCGCCGACATCGTCGAGACCGCCCACGCGCTCGGCCTCAACCTGCGCTACGTGCCGTCGATGCGGAACGGAGCCGGGCGGAGCGATCGCGGCAACGCCATCCTGTCCGACCTCCCGCTCGCCGGAGCGAGAGCGTTCGAGCTGCCGATGGTGCTGCAGCGCCGTGTGCCGATCGCGGCCACGCTCCCGCTCGCGCACGGGCCACTCCACATCGTGTGCGCCCACTTGGATCCCCGGGGCTCGCCGGGTCACGCCTGGCTCGGCGTGGCCGGGCGCGCGAGCCAGACCGATCACCTGCTGCGGCAGCTCCCCGGCGACCTCACGGTCCTTGGGGCGGACCTCAACCTCGGCCGTGGGCGGCGCGAACGGAGCTGGCGCCTGCTGCACGACGCGGGGTTCGCTCCCGGCGTGCCCCCGGTGATTCCGGCCTGGCGCCACACCTTCCACGCACTGCCGCGACTGGTGCTCGACTACATCCTCGTTCGCGACCGGGCCGGGCATCTCGCCAGCGCGGTGGTCGAGCGGCTGGACGAGCATCCCACGGACCGCGGCCCGACGGTGTTCGGGTCGGACCACCATCCCCTGCTGGCCCGCCTCGAGGTCCGCGCGTGACCATTCCATGAACGAGCTGTGGGACGCCAGCCTGCCTTGGTGGGCCTGGGGGTTGATGATCACCGGGCTGATCGCGCTGGTCTCGGTCATCGGCGCGCTCTTCCTGCCCGACTGGAGACAGCCCGTATACGCGCTGGGGGTCGACAGCGAGCCGGGCTCGGCCGAGTTTGTGGCCGACGTGGCGGCCGTCCTCAACGACCCGGTGTATCGGGGCGGCGAGGCGACGCTGCTGCAGAACGGCGACGCCTTCTTCCCAGCGATGCTCGAGGCCATCCACGGAGCCCGGCAGACGGTCAACTTCGAGGTGTACATCTTCGAGTCGGACGAGGTCGGGCGCCGGTTCATGGACGCGTTCATCGAGCGCGCACAGGCCGGCGTCGAGGTACGCCTGCTCCTCGATTGGTTCGGCTCGCTCAGGTTGAAAGCGGCCCACCGGGAGGAGCTCGAGCGGGCGGGCGTGCGCCTGGAGCGGTTCCGCCCGCTCAGTCTCCGGAACTTCGTGCGCATGTATCGTCGCACGCACCGCCGAGCGATCGTGATCGACGGGTCGACCGCCTTCACCGGCGGCGCGGCGGTCGCAAACAAGTGGGCCGGCGACGTGCGCACTCGGCACGAGTGGCGCGACAGCATGACCCGGCTGACGGGCCAGCTCGCCAGCGGCGTGCAGGCGGCCTTTGCCGAGAATTGGGTGTACTGCACCGGCGAGGTGCTGGGCGGCGACCGATTCTTCCCGCCGACGCCGCCGGCGCCCGGCCCGTGCAGCGTCTCGGTCACCAGCTCACCATCCGACGTCCAGCAGCCGATCCGGCTGCTGTTCTGGCTCAGCTTCGTCAGCGCCCGCCGCCGGCTCTGGATCTCCAGCTCCTACTTCATTCCCGACTACCGCCTCCGGACGGCGGTGATCGAGCGCGCGCGCGGCGGGGTGGATGTCCGAATCCTCGTGCCCGGTAATCACACCGACGCGGTCCCGGTGCAGCTCGCGGGCCGCTCGTACTACCAGGAGCTGCTCGCGGCGGGCGTCCGGATCTTCGAGTATCAGGCCGCCATGATGCACGCCAAGACCGTGATGGTCGACGACGCCTGGTCCGTCATCGGCTCGGCCAACATGGACGAGCGCAGCATGGAGATCAACGAAGAGAACCTGGTCGGCATCAGCGATGTCCCGCTCGCGCAGGCGATCGCACGAGGGCTGGAGGCGGACTTCGGCCGCTCACGTGAAATCACGCTCGAGGAGTGGCGCCGGCGGCCGGTGTGGCAGCGCGGGTTCGAGGCGATCGCGAAGGTGCTGATCGAGCAGTACTAGAACCGCCCTCACCCCCCGGCGATCGCCGCGACGACGGTGATCTCGTCACCCTCGCCGACCGGCGTCGCGAAGCCGTTCCGAAACCGGATGTCCTCGTCGTTCAGGTAGTAGGTGACGAATGGATACGGCCCGCCGGCCTCGTCCCGAAGCCGCGGCGCCAGGCGTGGATAGCGCCCGGCGATCTCGGCGACGACCGCGCCGAGCGTGTCGCCGGTGCCCTCGAGGGTGGCCTGGCCGTCCGCCAGGCGCGCGAGGACGGTGGGCAGGCTAAAGGTGATGGCCATACTGAGCCTCCAGGTCGCGGATACGTGGGGCGATGATCGGCGCGTCGGGCAAGGCGCCCTGCAGCGCTTCGACGGTCTTGAGTCCGTTGCCGGTAATGCACAACACCACTTCGTCCTCCGGCCGGAGCCGCCCGCTCTCCGCCAGCACGAGCGCGGCCGCCACCGTGACGCCGCCCGCGGTCTCGGTGAAGACGCCGGTCGTCTCGGCGAGCAGCTTGATGCCGTCGACCAGCGCGGTCTCGCTGACACCGGCCGCCCAGCCGCCGGTGGCGCGGATCGCGCCGGCCGCGAAGCGTCCGTCGGCCGGATTGCCGATCGCGATCGACCGCGCGATCGTGTCCGGCATGACGGGCACCAGCGTGTCGCCGCCGCGCTCGACCAGGTGCACGATCGGCGCGCACCCCGACGCTTGCCCGCCGTACAGCCGCGGCGCCGCGCCCGACACGAGCCCCGCCTCGGTGAACTCCCGGAATCCCTTCTCCAGCTTGGTCAGCAGCGAGCCGCCGGCCATCGGCGCCACCACCGCCGTCGGCAGCCGCCAGCCGAGTTGCTCGGCGATCTCGAACGCCATGGTCTTGGAGCCCTCGCCGTAGTAGCCCCGCAGGTTGATGTTGACCAGCCCCCAGCCGTAGCGGTCGGCCACCTGCGAGCAGAGGCGATTGACGTCGTCATACGTCCCGCGCACGCGCACGAGCCGCGGGTTGTACACCGCGGTGCCCACGACCTTGGCCACCTCGAGATCGTCCGGAATGAAGATCCAGGCGGGAAGCCCGGCGCGGGCGGCCTGCGCGGCCACGGCGTTGGCCAGGTTGCCCGTGGAGGCGCACCCCACGGTACCCAGCCCCAGGCCCAGCGCCGCGTTGAGCGCGGTGGCCACCACGCGGTCCTTGAAGCTGAGGGAGGGGTGCGACACGGCGTCGTTCTTGACCCAGACCCGCGCGACCCCGAGCCGCCGGGCCAACGCGGGCGAGTCCAGCAGTGGCGTGCAGCCGGTGTCGAGCGACACGACCGGCTCATCCTCGAAGGGTAGCCATTCGCGGTAGCGCCAGAGCGATGGCGGGCGTGCCGCGATCGTGGCGGCGCTGGGTAGGGCTCGGCCGGCCGGGTACGCCGGCTCGAGCGGGCCGAGGCACTCCTCGCAGGTGGCCGAGGCGATGGGTGGGTGCGGGGCGTGGCACAGCTTGCACACCAGCGACAGCGGGCGCGGGCCGCGCCGCACCGCGGCGGTGCCGGCGTCCGGAGCGTGGGGGGGCAGGCCGAGTACGGTCGTCATGTCGGGTCTTCCTTGCCCCGCTTCCCCGCTGTCGATCGGCACCGGCCCACAATGAAAAGCGCCCGGTGCCAAAAAGACACTCGGGACGCGAGGCTTTTTAGCATTTGTTTAACGTGGCTGCAATAGGCCGCAAATTACCACGAGCTTCGGTTGTGAAATCAGTGTACGCAATCAGGCGGGTTGGCGCAAGAGCGCCGCGTGCTACCAGTCTCTCCCCTCCGACGAGCCGCCCTGCAGCGGGCGCCCCTCGTGCGTGGCGAGCTGCTCGCGCTGTACCGCCTCGAGAAGTTGCCGGGCCTCCTCGGCGTCGAGCTCTTCCACCGACTCACCTTCGCCCGCCCCGAAGCCGCCGCCCGCCATCGCGCCGGTCGCCGCGTCCGGGTTGCCCTCGTACCCTGGCACGTTCATGTTGCCCCGCCCGTAGTCAGCCTCGCGCCCGCGCCCCGACGACCCGCCCGCCATCCGGTCCTCGTCCAGCCGTTTTAGTGCCAGCTCGAGGTTCCACTTGGCGTCCTGGTCCGCGGGGTCCAACCGCAGCGCCTCCTCGTAGGCTTCGATCGCGTCGAACAGAAGCTGGCCCCGCTCGGGCGCTTCCTCCGCCGCGCGCACGAGGGCGTTGCCCAGGTTGAAGGCGCTGGGTTGCCGGAGCGCGGCCGGCCCCGCCGCGGCAACCCGATACCGGGCCGCCGCCACCTCGTAGCGCCGCATTCGGTAATACGCGTTGCCGGCGTTGTAGGCCCGCACCGGCGTGGAGTCGGCCGCCAGCGCCCGGTCGAGCGCCTGCGCGGCGGCCGCGAACTCCCCCTCGGCGTAGAGCCGTTGGCCCGTTCGCGCATCGAGCGACCCGCGCGAGCAGCCGGCGACCGGGACCAGGATCGCGAGCAGGGCGAGCGCCGCCGAGACCGTTCGGGGGGCCGAGGTGGCCGGCGCGATCGCCCCGGCTCGCCGGTGGCGGTGCGCGCGTGCGCCCAGCGCGACCAGCGCCGCGTCGCCGATGAGGGCGAGTACCGCCAAGGCGAGCGGCCACTGATACCGATCCGCCCGCTCCGCCGATGTTCGCGCGGACAGCACACGCGAGCTGATCCGGGAGAGCGCGGTTTCCAGCTGCGCGCGCTCCTCCCCTCGGCTGACTCTCGCGTACGTGCCGCCGGTCAGCTTCGCCGCCTGCCGGAGCACGTTCTCATCCAGCCGTGACTCCGCGACCCGGCCGATATAGTCGCGATGAAACTTCTCCGGGGCCTCCGAGCTGTCCGCCGGCACCGGCCCGCCGCCCGTGGTCCCCACGCCGAGCGCGAACACCGGGATCTCCTCGGCGCGGAGCCCGGCCGTCGCGGCCTCGAGATCGCCTTCGGCGGTTTCCCCGTCGCTCACCAGCAGCACGGCGCGGTGGCCGGGGTCGCCCTCGTGCTCGAAGACCTTGCCGGCGGTGGCGAGGGCGTTGCCGATGTCGGTGGCGGGATCGCCGAGGTCGTCCGGAGTGGCCGCGTCGAGGAACAGCCGGAGTGCCGCGTGGTCGGAGGTGAGCGGAAGCTGGAGGAAGGCGCTGCCGCCGAAGACCACCAGCCCGATGCGGTCTCCGGGCGAGGCCGACACCGTCTCCCACGCCGCGGCCTTGCCGGCCGCGAGCCGGGTCGGCGCCACGTCGGTCACGGTCATCGAGCGCGAGAGGTCGAACACCAGCAACACGTCGCGCCCGGTGCGCGCCAGCTCGGCCTGGCGCTCGCCGAGCTGCGGGCGGGCGAGGGCGAGGAAGCCCAGCCCGAGCGCCGCGGTCTGGAGCCAGGCGCGGTGCGCGGCCGTGCGCTCGCGGCCCAGCGTCGAAGCGCGTGCGAGCACCGCGGGCTCGCCGAACTCCCGGAGTTCGGTGGCGCGGCGGCGCGCGCCCTGGCGCAGCGCTCGGGCGACGAGCGGCACCACGATCGCGCCGAGCAGCAGCACCCACGGCCAGGCGAAGGTCATCGCGCGCACCCGCTCATGGCAGACTCCGGAGCCGCGTCGCGCCCAGCAGGAGGCCGGCCGCCAGGAGCGCGAGCCCCGGCGCGAGCGCGTAGGCGTAGAGCTCGCGATAGTCCCGGGTCTCGCTGATCTTGACCTCCTGGCGCTCGATCGGGTCGATCGCCTCGAGCACCCGGGCGAGGGTCTCGGGGTCGGTCGCGCGGAAGTACCGGCCACCGCTCCGATCGGAGATTCGCGTCAGGATGACCTCGTCGCTGGAGGTGAGCCGGTCGGGCGTGCGCCCGCCCGATCGCCAGATGAACTGCTTGTCGGGCCCCGTGGTGTCGGCCGCGCTCACGCCGATGGTGTGGACCCGCACGCCGATGGCCCGCGCCGCTTCCGCCGCCTTGAGCGGCGACACCTTGCCGGCGTTGTTGGCGCCGTCGGTGATCAGCACGACGACGCTCGCCTTCGCGGGCAGGTCCTTGAGCTGCGCCAGACACAGCGTGAGTGCCGTGCCGATCGCGGTGCCGTCGGGCAGCATGCCGATGTCGATCCGGCCGAGCATCCGGTCGAGCAGCTCGATGTCCGGCGTGAGCGGCGCCTGCAGAAAGGCCCGGCCCGCGAAGATGACCAGGCCGAGGAGATCGCCGTCGCGCTGGCGCGCAAAGTCGGCGAGGACCTTCCGGGCCACCATGAGCCGGTTGCCGGGTTTGAAGTCTCCCGCCTTCATGCTGCTCGAGATGTCGAGTGCGATCATGATGTTCCGCGACTTGCTGCGGATCTGCCGCACCTCGTGCGCCACCTGCGGGCGGGCCAGCCCCACGACCAGGAGCGCGAGCCCGAGCGCGCGGAGCGCTTCCGGCAGCCAAGGCCACCGGCTTCGCCGCGTCACCGGCGCACCCGCGAGGAAGGCGAGCCCAGGGAAGCCGATCCGTTCGACGGGGGCCCGGCGCCGCGCCCGCCAGCGCGACCACGCCCACGCGGCGGGGAGGATCAGGAGCAGCAGGTAGGCCGGATCAGCGAACCGCATCGGCCATCTCCCGCGCCGGCACCGCGTCGCGCCAGCGCGCCAGCAGCTCGCGCGCGAGGATCAGGAATGCGGCCGCGGCCGGCGCGTCGGGCCGCCGCCGCGCGAACTTGACCAGGTCGGCCGCCTCGAACACCTCCTCGAACCGTCGGCCCGCAGACCCGGACAGCAGTGCCGGCGGGAGCGCCCAGCGGAGCTCGGACGTCGTGCGCTCACGCGCGGGCACGCCGTGCGCCTCGAGATAGTCGCGAAGCACGTCCGCCACCGCCTCGTAGTGCCGCGCGACGTCCCGCTCAGGCCAGCGCTCAGCCTCGATGGACGCCAGCCGGGCGAGCGCGGTCTCGTACGGATCGGGCGCCGCCGATTCCTCGAGCGCCACGGCCGGCGCCGGTTCCGGCGCGGTGGGCAGGGCTCGGTGCCGCGCGCGCCACGCCAGCCACCCGGCCACCCCGAGCGCGGCGAGGCCGAGCAGCAACTCGCGCGGATCGGGCTCCCGGACCGGCGCCGGCTCCTTGATGTCGCGCAGTCTCGCCGAAGCTCCCGCCGTCAGCACGGGCTCGACCTCGATCGTGGCGGTGTCGCTGGAGACCGTGCCGCGCGACAATCCTTTGACCGAGCGCATGAACGGAAGTTGAAAGATGGGCACCTGCTGCGGCCCAGGCCGGTAGAAGGCAATGCGCGCCAGACCGATGAAGAGCCGGTCCGGCTGCCGCCGAAGCTTTTCGACCGAGAGGATCCGGACCCAGCCAGGCGGCGTCACCGCCGGGCGGGGCACGCTGTCGAACAGCAGGTCGCGCTCGTCGAGCCGCAGGCGAAATCGGAGGCTGATCGTGTCGCCGACCGTTACGCGGCCGGCCTGGGGGGAGACGTCCCACTGTTGGCCGGAGTGCTGCGCGGCGAGGGGGTGGGAACCGGCGGACAAGAGAAGTATCCCGATACCGCCCGTCGTCCTGAGCGCAGCGAAGGATCGCCTTACGCATGAGAGTGGCGCACGAGGCTCACTCCTGCCGCCCGCCCGATCCTTCGCTCCGCTCAGGATGACCGGCGCGCCTCCGCACAACCCGCTCACCACATCCCCCTCACCGCCACTGCATCCGCTCGCGCCGCCGGAAGAACGTCAGCAGCGGTTCCGCGTACGATTCCCCCGTCTCGAGCCGGAGCAGATCGACCCCCCGCTCCCGCAGCGTGCGCTCCAGGCCGCGATCGAATTCCCCGGCCTGCCGGGCGAAATACGCCCGCACACGCGCGTCGCCCGTGTCGATCCTGCGCCAGGCCTCGGTCTCGGGATCCCACAGGGTCACGATCCCGGCTGCCGGGAGCTGGCGCTCGCGCGGGTCGACGAGCTGCAACCCCACCACGTCGTGGCGTCGCGAGAGCCGTCCGAGCACCGTCTCGTAGCCCGTGGCCATGAAGTCGGAGACGACGAAGATGATCGCCCGGCGCCGGAGCGAGGGCTCCAACTCCGCCAGCGCGAGCCCGAGATCGGTGCCGGAGCGCTTGGGCTCGAAGGCGAGCAGGTCGCTGATGAGCCGGAGCACGTGCCGGCGACCCTTGGCGGCATGCAGGCGATACTCGACCCGGTCGGTGAAGAACACCGCGCCGATGCGATCGTTGTTCCGCGCCGCCGCCAGCGCGAGCACCGCGGCCACCTCGGTGCCGAGCTCGCCCTTGGTGCGGACCCGGCTCCCGAACCCGCCGGAGGCGCTCATGTCCACGACGAACAGCACCGACAGCTCGCGTTCCTCGAGATACCGTTTCACGTAGGCCGAGCCGAGCCGGGCGGTGACGTTCCAATCGATGGTGCGGATGTCGTCGCCCGGCTGATACTCGCGCACCTCGGCGAACTCGACGCCGCGGCCCCGAAACGCACTCGAGTACTCGCCCGCCACGATGTCGCGGACGAGGTGGCGGGTGGTGATCTCGATCCGCCGCACCTCCCGCGCGACCTCGTCCGGCGTCATGGCACCGGCACCGCCTCGAAGATCCGCCCGAGCAGCACGTCGGGGCTCACGCCCTCCGCGTCGGCCCGGTACGTCAGGATGACCCGATGCCGAAGCACGTCGAGTCCCAGCGCCTTGATGTCATCGGGCGTGACGTAGGCGCGTCCGCGCATGAACGCGTGCGCCTTGGCCGCGCGGAGCAGAAAGATCGCGGCGCGCGGCGAGGCGCCGAACTCCACCATCGGCGCGAGGTCGGGGAGCCCGGCGTCGGCGGGGCGGCGAGTGGCCCCGACCAGGTCCAGCACGTACTCCTTGATCCGCTCGTCGGCGTAGATGGTCTGCACCAGGCGGCGCGCGGTGAGCACGCGCTCGGGGTCGAGCAGGCGCGCGGCCACCGGCTCGTCCGGCGCCGTCATCCGGTCGAGGACCTCGCGCTCTTCGCTCCGCCCCGGGTAGGTGACGACCAGCTTGAACATGAACCGGTCGACCTGCGCTTCGGGGAGCGGATAGGTGCCCTCGTGCTCGATCGGGTTCTGGGTGGCCAGCACCAGGAACAGCTCGGGCAGCGGAAAGGTCTGCCCGCCGATCGTCACCTGCTTCTCCTGCATCGCCTCGAGCAGCGCGCTCTGCACCTTGGCGGGGGCGCGGTTGATCTCGTCGGCCAGCACCAGGTTCGCGAAGATCGGCCCGAGCTTGGAGGTGAACTCGCCCTTCTGGTGGTTGTAGATGACCGTACCCACCAGATCGGCCGGCAAGAGATCGGGCGTGAACTGAACGCGCGCGAACTTCGCCGTGATGGCGTCGCAGAGCGTGCGCACCGTCAGCGTCTTGGCGAGCCCGGGGACGCCCTCGAGCAAGACGTGGCCGCCGGTGAGCAGCCCGATGAGGATCCGCTCGATCATGTAGCTCTGGCCGACGATCACCTTGCCGACCTCGGTCGTGAGGACCTCCAGGAAGGCGCTCTCCTTGGCCACCAGCTCGTTCAGCGCTCGGACGTCGTGCATGGGCTCGGTCGGGTCAATAGCAAGCGCGGCGCGCCATGTACAAC
>JACCSZ010000326.1 GCA_013812695.1 Gemmatimonadales bacterium
GCGAGCGCGGCCGCTTCCCGACGCCGACTTGGCCGACCACCCTGCCGGTCCTGGTATCCACGATCGTCACGTTGTGGTCGGTCTCGCCGGTGACCCACACGGTGTTCCCGTCGGGATGCACCCGCACACCCTCGGGCTCCTTGCCGACCGTGACCGTCGAGCGGATCTCCCCGCTCTCGATGTCCACGATCGACGCCGTCCCCGCGTCCTCGTTCGACACGAACAGCGTGCTGCCGTCACGGCTGATGTCGAACGTCTCGGGATCCGAGCCGCCCGGCAGCACCCGCAGCACCTTGCGGGTCGCCGCGTCCACCACCGCGATTCCATCCTTCGATTTGTCCGACGACAACTTCTCACATTCCTCGTCGGACATCGTGGGCGGGCACTTGGGCGAGCCGCTCAGTGCCACGAAGACCGTGCGGCCATCCCGGCTCACCCGGACACCACGGGGACGGGTGCCCACCGGAATCGTCGCGACGGCGCTGTCCGTGCGCGTATCGATGACGGTCAGCTCCTGGGAGTCCTCGTTCGTCACGTAGGCCAGGATCGTCCCGCTCGCCGGCGCTGAGGCGGAGTCGCCGGCGGCGCGAACGGGAGGATCGCCGGTCGTGCAGGCGGCAAGGAGGAGCACGGCCCACGCCGTCAGATCATTTCGCATCGAAGATCGCCTTCTCGCGGTTCCTTGCCTGGGCGAGCCCCTCCATGCGGTCGACACCGGTGGCGCCCGTGAAGTCCGCGCCGTCGATGTTGGCCAGCGCGACCCGCGCGCCCGAGAGGTCGGCCCGGGTGAGATCGGTTTGCACCAGCTCGGCGTTCCTGAGATCCGCGCGGGTGAGCCGCGCCCCGGCGAGCGTGGCGTGGGAGAAGTCGGCCTTGAAGAGGTTGGCGCCGGTGAAATCGGCGCCGGACAGATCCGCGCTCGTGAACGTCGCGCGCATGACGCCCATGGATTGGTTGCCCGGGTCCACACCGATGTTGGCGTTGGTCAGCACGGCGCCGACGAGCTTGGCGCCCCGGAGATACCCGATGATGCGCGTGCCCGACAGGTTGGCGCCGCTCAGGTCCGCTGCCTCGATGATCGTGGCGAACAGGCTCGCGCCTTCGAGGTTGGCTTTCCGGAGGTCGGCCCGCCGAAGGACACTGAGGTCGAGGTTGGCGCGGGTCAGGTCCGCGCCGCCGGCCACCGCGTCGGTGAGGTCGCAGGAGTACAGGTTGGCGCCGGCCAGCTTGGTGCCGGCCAGACGCGCGCCCGTGAGGTTGGCGCGGCGGAAGTCGACACCGCTCAGATCGAGGCCGCGCAGGTCCACGCCCGACAGGTCGAGCGGCGCCTCGCTGCCGGTCGAGGCGAGCTTCGCCTTGAGCGCCGACGCGCCCATGCGGACGGCCGGAGAATCGACCGCGGCCCGGGCCGGGCGCTCAGCGGGCAGGGTAGCCGTCGTCGCGAGCAGCGCGGCCATCAGGGGTGCAATCAGCATGACGATCCTCCGGCGGGCCCTAGCCCGTGCGTTTCACCGCGGGTCGGCCCGGGGCGACTTTGGCATCGGCCCGCGCCTTCACGTAGCTGTAGATCTTGTCGATGGTGGGCAGCTCCATGCCGAGCGCGCACCAGGAGGGCATACCCTTGTCGGCGCGGCCGGCACAGACCGTCTGGACGAACTGTTCCTTGGTGTTGACGGGGCCTGCCGGCTTGAGCGACACGAGCAGGTGCGGCGCGATGGTCGTGCCCAGCACGTCCTCGCCGTGGCACCGGGCGCAGTTCAGGTTGTACTGCTTCCACCCGTCGTACACCTCCTGCGACACCGTGTCCCGAGGCGCCGTGTGGTACTGGTCGCGGAGTTCCTGCGCCGCGGCCGGCGTGGCGGCCAACGAGACGCCCAAGGCGAAGCCCGGCAGCAGTACGATTCGGCGGAGAGCGGCAGTCAAGGGCGTGCGCATGCTCGAACACAGTCCTTTCCAGGGAGAGACGACCGAGAATGGAACCGGTCGCCACCCCGGCGACCGGCGATGGTGAAAATCGGGCGGCTAACCCCGACCCGCTCGCTTGGTGGAGTCAGCGGCCGGAGCGGTCGAGGCGTCGGTCGACTTCTCCGGTGCCGTCGCCTGGATGGGGAACACCGGGATGTCATAATCCTGGAGGATCGCGTCGATCTCCGGCCGCTTGCGCTCGAGCAGGATCTGGAGGCTGTCGCGCAGCGCGCGGTCGCGCCGGCGGACCGCCAGGCCGATGTCGAACCGGAAGGGAAAATCGCTCAGCGAATCCCGCTCGGCCAGCGGCGTGAGCTGCAGCGGGACCGCGGATTTCCGGGCGAAATAGCCGGCGACGGGTCCCCAGACGATGGCGACGTCGACGTCCTTGTTGGACACAGCCTTGATGATGTCCTCGGGACGAACCTGGTCGGAGAAGAAGGTGCTGTATCCGGTGAGGTTGCCGATCACGCCGTACTGGCTCAGCGCCATGGCCGGCGGAGTGTTCTCGGCGTCCGCATTGAGCAGGTTGATGCCGATCTTGAGCTTCTTGAGGCGCGGGTCGGCGAGGGACTTGATGTCGAGCCCGCTGTCCTTCCGGGTGACGAAGAAATACCCGGAACGGAAGTAGGGCTTCGTGACCCCCGCCATGTCCAGGCCGCCCGGTGCCTGCATGGCCACGTCGCAGTAGCGCCCGTTGAGCGCGCGCCCGAAGTAGCCGCGCCGGACCGGCCACCAGGCGTACACGACCTTCGACTTCCATTCGCGGCCGATCAGCTCGGCGATCTTCTGCTCGAACCCCTCTCCCTTGTCGTTGGAGAGCGGCATGTTGTCGGGATCGGCGCACACCCGGAGGATGCCTGCGGTGGCGGTCTGGGGCCGGAGCTGACCGTAAGCGGCCGCACCGGGGAAGCCGGAGAGCAGCAGCGCCACGACGGCGCGTCGTGCGGTCGAATTGGAACGCTTCATCGTCGTTCCGTGCATGGGAGCCGTCGGCCGGAGGGGGTCGCCGGAGGACGGACTCCGTGAAACGCACGGCGCCGGAGCGGACTGCGCCCCGGCGCCGTGCTCGTCTTGAAATGTACCCCCGGGCGGACCGGAGGGTATCCCCTCCGGCCTTCCGGGTGTCCTGCTTACTTCATCGTGCTGTTCTTGAGCCCGAAGACGGTCATGACACCGCCCTGGTTCGAGAAGCTCCCCGCGTCGCCGAAGGCGCCGAGCGCGCCGAGACCGGCGGTCGGATCCTCGGCACCGATCCCGGCGGCTACGCCGATACCGGCCCAGCCACCGATGCCCGAATACACGGCGATGTTCTGCGATCCATCCGGCGCTTTGTAGGACATCGGGTTGCCGATGATGCCCGACGGAGTCTTGAACTGCCAGAGGACTTTGCCGCTCTTTGCGTCAACGCCCTTCAGCCAGCCTTCCATCGTGCCATAGAACACCAGGCCGCCGGCCGTAGCGAGGGCCCCGCCGTACGCCGCGAGGTTCTCCTTGATTTCCCAGGCGACCTTGCCCTTCATCGGATCCCAGGCGATGAACCGGCCACGGTGGCCGCCGGGGCCCGGGAACATCCGCACGATCGCGCCGACGT
>JACCSZ010000333.1 GCA_013812695.1 Gemmatimonadales bacterium
CGCGGGATGGGCCCGCGCCCATGAAAACCCGGCGATCGGTACGTCCGGCCGCCGACGCAGTCAAACCAACAGGAGCAGGCGCAATGTCTCGCACCCTAGGCACGGTGAAGTGGTTCAACGACGCGAAGGGGTTTGGCTTCATCACTCCGGAGAATGGCGACAAGGATTGCTTCGTCCATCACACCGCCATCAAGGCCGAGGGCTTCCGGAGCCTCGCCGAGGGCGACCGGGTGGAGTTCGACATCGTGCAGGGTGCGAAGGGGCCCGCCGCCGAGAACGTCACGAAGGTCCAGTAGGGACCTCGGACGGAAACACGCGACGGGGCCGCCCGAGAGAGCGGCCCGTCGGCGGGTGGGAGGGCGGACAATAGTCTCGGCTGCATTGTTTGGGGCGGTAAAGTTTCGGCCCCTTCGCTGGCGCTCAGGGTGACCGCGCGGTTTGCGCGCGGTCACTTATGACGATAGATGACTCGGCCGCGGGTGAGATCGTACGGGGAGAGCACGACGCTGACGCGATCGCCTTCCAGGACCCGGATCTTGAACTTGCTCATCTTCCCGGCGGCGTAGGCCAGGATTTCGTGGCCGTTCTCCAGCATGACCCGGTAGTTGCGGTCGGGCAGCACCTCCGACACGACGCCCTCCATCTCGATCCCTTCTTCCTTGGCCATCCAGCTCCTCCACGGTGACGGAACGATCGGCGCCGCAGCGCCCGGGCTCGGCGGTGGAATCTTGCGGGGCGGGGGCCGGGAAGCAACCACGGCGCGCGCCTCGCCGACGGCGTCGCTACTCGGACCCGCCCGGGAGCTGAGCGCGGATTCGGGCGATCTCTGCCTCGACCAGCTCCACCAGCTCGCCGATGAGGGTGGCGTCGAAGGAAAGGCGGG
The DNA here is from genome assembly GCA_013812695.1 of Gemmatimonadales bacterium. Lineage (GTDB taxonomy): Bacteria > Gemmatimonadota > Gemmatimonadetes > Gemmatimonadales > GWC2-71-9 > CAVVWJ01. The sequence continues at coordinate 884 of JACCSZ010000333.1, forward strand.
CACCGGCGGCGCGGTACATCTCGGGGAGGCTGCGGACCGCGCCGATGGCCAGGGCCTCGCGGTAGCGAGCCACGGCCCCCACCGGGTCAGAGAGGCTGTTGCGCCAGATCTGGAGCGCGCCGATCTGGGCGATGCCGTACTCGATGTAGTAGAACGGGTACATGAAGATGTGGAGCTGGCGGTACCAGCGCGCCACCCGCTCGCGCTCGAGGCCGCTCCAGTCGACGCCGCGCTCGAACCGGCTCCGGATGCGGAGCCACGCATCGTCGCGCGCGGCCGCGTCGGCGCCGTCGGAGCTGGTGTAGATCCAGGTCTGGAATGCGTCCACCGAGGCGATGTGTACCAGGCTCAGCAGCACGTCCTCGAGATGCTCGAGCCAGGCGCCCCGATGATCCTCGGGCGTGAAGTACCCGGTGGGTTGAGCGAGGTGCGGCGACGCGAGCAGTTCCATCGACATCGACGCCAGCTCGGCCGCTTCCGAACCCGGATGCCGCTGCCAGATGAGCGGCTGCCGGTGGGAGGCGAAAGCGTGAAAGGCGTGCCCGGCCTCGTGAAGCAGGGTCATGACGTCGTCCACCAGGCCGACGGCGTTCATGAAAATGAACGGCCGGCCGCGGAAGTGGAGCGTCTCGCAGTAGCCGCCCGGCGCCTTGCCTTTCCGGCTGTCGAGATCGAGCAGCCGCTCGTCGATCATGGTCTGGAACTGGTCGCCCAGCGCCGGGTCCACGCGGGTGAACACCCCGCGCGCCTTACCGACGAATTCGTCCACGGTCTGGAACGGGCGGAGCGGCGCGTCCCGGTCCGGATCGACCGCCAGATCCCACGGGCGGAGCACGTCCAAGCGGAGCCGGCGCCGGCGGTGCTCGAGCACGCGCGCCACGGCCGGCGTGGCGGCACGCTCGACCGCCTCGTGAAAGCGCTCACAGTCGGCCGGCGTGTAGTCGAAGCGGTACTTGGCCGGGAAGACGTAGTCCCGGTAATTGGCGAATCCGGCGTTCCGCGCGGCGCGCTGCCGGAGCTCGAACATCCGATCGAACAGTCCCGCGAGCGCCCCGCGCTCTTCGATGTACGGCTGGGTAACCGCGCGGAACGCCCGCTCCCGGACCTCGCGGTCCGCGCTCTTCAGGAACGGCTGCAGCTGCGGTAGCGGGCGCTCGACGCCCTCCCATTCGACGGTCATCGAGCCGGTAATGCGCTGATAGCGCGCGCTCAGCTCCTCGATCTCGGAGAAGAGCGGCACGTTAGCCTCCCGGAAGATCTCGATGGAGGTACGGAACCGGGCGAGCGTGGTGGCCAACTCCGGGGTGCTGTGGCCCAGCGCCACGAACCGGCGGGCCAGCTCGACGCTGCGTTCCTCGGCCTTGGGGAGAATCTCAGTGGAAAAGCGGAGATGGTCCTTCTCCTTCTCCGAATCGGACGTTTCGATGGTGTACGCGATCATCGCCTGCGCCGCGGCCTCGGTGACCAGCTCCTCCAGCCGGGACCAGGCCCGCAGCCATTCGTCGACCGTGGTGGCGTCAAGCGGCCGCTCGACCAGATCGGCGTAGTAGGGATCGACATCCTCCCACGTGGCCTTGACGAAGGCGGCGGGGGACGCGGGCAGGGCCGACGTGGTCACGGGCGCTCCTGGGGATGAAGACCGTGGGCGAGTTGCCGAGATAGTATCACGCGCCCGCTCGCGTCACAATCCCGGCGGCCGCCGCCGGTGAAAATCCGTGCGCGCTTGAAATTGCATGCCGAGCTCGAGCAGCGTCGCTTCGGTCTGCGTGCGCCCGGTGAGCTGCAGGCCGGTCGGCAGACCGGCCTCACCGCTGCCGTTCATCAGGAACAACCCGGGCGCCCCGCAGAGGTTGGCCGCGCCCGCGCTGCTCGTTCCCCCAGGGAACTCAGGATACGCGTGGTCGAAAGCCGTATCGATCGGCCATGCTACCGTCGGCAGCGACGGGGCCGCGATGGCATCCACCTGCGAGAGCAGCCGGTCGAGCGCGGCCGCGGCGGGCCGGCGGAGTCGCATGGCCCGGAGGTAGTCGCCGGCCAGCACCACCTGGCCCGCGTAACCGCCCGCCCGGTCCTCGGGCGCGGTCAGACGGGTGAGCCGGCCGCTCTGAAACAGCGGCTCATACGCACTGGCCGCCTCGGCGTCGAGGATCACCCCCGCCAGGGCGTCGTACGGATAGTCGGGCAACTCGAGATCGTCGCTGATGTCGGCCACTCGGCCCAGCAGGTCGAGCGACGCCAGGAAATTCCGCTGCACCTCGGGCTGTGTCCGCTCGAGCGTGCCGCGAAGCACGCCGATCCGATAGCGCCGCGATGGACGCACCACGGGCGGGATGAACCGCCGGGCCAGCGCGGATGAATCTTCCGGATCGGATCCCGCTATCGCGCCCAGGACCAGAGCGCAATCCTGGGCCGTCCGCGCCATGGGTCCCAGCTTGTCCATCGTGGGACTCAGCCCCATGGCGCCGTGTCGGCTCACCCGGCCGAATGTGGGCCGCAGGCCGGTGATCCCGCAGAAGGCGGCCGGATATTGGATGGAGCCCCAGGTCTCCGAGCCGATCGCGAACGGCACCAGCCCCGCCGCGACGGCCGCGCCCGGACCGCTCGAGGAGCCGCCCGACCAGCGCGTCGGATCCCACGGCGTCCGGCCCGGTCCCGAGAAGTTGGCGAATGCCTCCCCATACCCCATCCCGCCCGCGAGCTCCACCATCGCCAGCTTGGCGCAGAGCACCGCGCCCGCCCGCCGTAGCCGCCGGACGACGGTGGCGTCGCCCTGGTGCAGCCGGTTGCGGTACGCGGGGGCACCCCAGACCGTCGGAGCGCCCTCGACCGCGATCAGATCCTTGACCCCGTATGGAATCCCGTGCAGCGGACCGCGGTCCTTGCCGCGCGCCAGCTCGGCGTCGCGCTCGCGGGCCTCCGACAGCGCGGCTTCGCGCAACACGCGCACCACCGCGTTATAGCTGGGCCCGAGCCGCTCCAGGCGCTCGAGAGACACCCGCGCCAGCTCGACCGCGGAGACGCGGCGCTTCCGCAGCAGCCGACCGAGTTCGGGGATCGTGAGAAAGGCGACGTCGGCCATGCGCCCTCATCCACCGTGCTGCGGTGCGGCCCCAAGCGGAGCGACATTACTCAGCTCGGCTTCCCGGACGAGATCGGCGCGTTCGAGCCCGGCCTCGATCTGGCGGGTGATGGCGGTCAGGTCCTCGACGCGGAGCCGGCTGCCGTATCGAAGGCGGACGATTTCCGTCAATGCCAGCGCCAACGGGAGCGCGCGCGAGCCGCTCGCCGGCGCGCCGTCGGGCATCGCGGGCGGTCGAGCTTCGCTGGGACCGCCGGGATCCAGCCGCAACGCCTCAGCGGGCACACCCAGCATCGGCGCGAGCGCCGCGACGGCCAGCGACTCGGCGAACGCCCGGCGTTTCACGCGGGCTCGCTCCCGTCGTGACGGTAGTACAGGTACGCGAGCGAGAGCGCCACGAGCGCCAGCAGGAACACCGAGCCCACCCGGTAGAGCGCGTCGAGCGTCGAGAGATCGAAGAACACCACCTTGGCTACCGCCAGGCCCGCCACCGCCAGACCGGCGACGCGCGCCGGCTGCAGCGACAACCGGAAGCCGAGGGTCACCAGCCCGGCGGCGAAGAGCAGCCACCAGGCGCTCACCGCGAGCCCCGACGCCAGGCTCGCGGTTTCCACGTCGATGGTTCGAAGCTCGAAATGCCGGCGCAGCTCGCCGGTGACGCCGAACAGCGCCATGGCGCCCGCCATGGTCCAGAGCCCCGACCGGACGAGCCGAATGTCGTCGCGACCCTCCTCCACACGCCAGAGCCTGGCCGCGAACGCGGCCGTAGTGGCGACGCCGCCCCACAGCGCCAGTGCCCACGGACCGAGGAACGCGTCGTCATCGGCGAGCCGCGTGCCGGCCGCGCCGTCGAACAGCTGCTGCAGCGCCCCGGCAAGCGTGAGCAGGCCGTACCAGCGGCCGTCGGTACGGCGGAGCAGCAGGTCGAGCGCGGCCCAGAGCACCGCCAACGCGAGCAGCGCCCACACCTGCGGCACCCCATCCCATCGCTGCACGGCGGCCATGCCCATGGCTGCGGCGCCCACCGCCGCGAATGCCGGCCTCGGCCGAAGGTAGCCCGCGCTGAGGTACGGCACCGCCACGATCAGCGGGACGAGCCACGGCTCCGCGTCGAATCGCGACGCGTTCACCCCGTGCACCGACCAGCCGAGCAGCACCGGCGTGATGAAGAAGTAGAGTGCCTCGCCCCCGGACCAGCCGGTGCCGGCGGCCTGCTGGCCGAGATGGAGAGGAAGCACGCGCGGGTGGCGGAGGGCGTGCCACCAGACCGGGATCGACAGCACGATGCCCGCGGCGAGCACGGCCCAGTGCTGGGGGATGCGCTCGCCGGCGGCCGCGAGCAGGGTCCACCCGCCGGAGAAGGTCAGGAGCCTGGTTTCCCACCACTGCTCGCGGAGACCTACGAACAGTCCCGCCGTACCGCCGACCAGGCCGAACAGGAGAAGACCCCACGGCTCCGCGTGTTCGGCGGCGCCCATGGTGCCAACGCCGAAGTAGCTGGCGGCCACGACGAACGCGGCCAGGCGCCACCGCCGCCGCGCCGACACCAGCCCGAGGCCGGCGGCCATGCTGGCCAGGTAGAGGAGCAGCAGATCGGCGTTGTGTCGATTCTGGCCGAGCAGCACGGGCGCGAAGAACGCGCCAAGGGCGGCCGTGACCCCCAACGCCTCCACGTCGATGGCGTAGGCGATCATCGCCAGCGCCACCGACACCAGCGCCAGCCCGACGATGCCCGACGTCGACGGGAGCACGCCGTAGAGCTTGGAGGCCGCCCAGATGCTCAGGTAGATGATGCCCGCCCCGGCGCCGACGAGCGCGGCTCCATAGGTGCGGTAGCGTGGCTCGAGCCGCCATCCGAGCGCGCCGACGACCACGCCGGCCGCCACGCCGCCCAGGCAGCGCATGTCGGGCGAGATCCAGTTGCGGTCGAATGAGAGCTTGAGCAGGTAGCCGGCGGCGAGCAGCAGCGCCACGACGCCGATGCCGAGCAGCACACGCTGCCCCACCCAGCGTTCGGAGTCGAGCGGCGTGAGCCTCGACGCCGCCCGCTGGCTCGGCGGCGACGCGGGGCCCGCGGGCCCGACGGCCGGCGGCGCGATCGGCTCCGTGCGAGGTACGGCGACTGGCGCCGGTGATGCGCTGGAGCCGGCCTCCGCTCCTGCCGGCATCGGAGGACTGACGAGGGGCGGCGCCGACGGGACCGGCACTTCAGCTGAGGCCGCCGCCCCTCGCGCCACGCTCGCCGAGGCGAGCTGGCGAACCACCGATTCCAGCACGGCCATGCGCTGCTCGAGCCGGTCGAGCCGGTCGTCGGTGCTCACGATCGGGTGGTCAAGCGGCGCCAGCCTCCTCCGGAGCCCGGGCGGGTATCCGGGCTTCTTGTGGGATCTGCAGGGTCAGCACGCCGGCCAGGCCCACGACCGCCCCGGCGAGGTAGAACGGCCATGCATGGCCAATCCGCTGAAATATCGTCGTCGCCAGCAACGGTGCGACAACTCGCGCCAGCCCCGCGAAGGTCTGGGCCACGCCCATGGTCGTTCCCAACTCGCGCGCGTCGGCATAGCGGGACATCAGCGAAGTGGTCGCCGGGAACAGGAGCGCCGTGCCGATCGGCACGAGCGGAATGACGGCCGCGAGGGCCCACAGGGTATGCGGAATAGGATACAGCACAAGCCCCGCGGCGAGAACTAGCGCCCCCACCCGCATCGTCCAGCGCTCGCCCAGCCGGTCCACGATGGGGCCAAGCAGCAGACTCCGCATCACCAGTGAGAGGACGCCCACATAGGCGAAGATGGGGCCGATGGTCCGCTCGGTCAGCTTGAACTCGACCTGCAGGTAGAGCGACAGCACCGAGGTCATCGCCGAGAAGGCGATCATGCCGATGCCGTAGATCCAGATCAGCCGGGGCACCAGTTGCGTCGGATGCCGGAGCACGAGCCAGGCGGGATGCCAGAGCGGCTTCCGGGCCGCGGACCCCTCGCGCCGCTCTCCCGGCCGGGATTCGGCGAGCCACTGCCAGGCGAACGCCACGTTCACGAGGCAGAGCGTCGCCGCCACCAGGCCCGGGGCCGCGGAGCCCAGAGTGAACGCGAACGAGCCGATGGCGGGGCCGAGGATGACGCCGGCGGCCGTGGCGGACGAGAGCCAGCCGAGGGCGCGGGCGCGATCCCTGGTCTCCACCGTGTCGGCCACGTAGGCCTGCGCTACTCCGGTGGTGCCGCCGCCCGCGCCCTGCACGACGCGGGAGGCCAGGAGCAGCCAGACCGAGTCCGCGAACCCGAAGACGGCATAGGCCACCGCCGACGCCGCGAGTCCGGAGATGAGCGCCGGTCGGCGCCCGTAGCGGTCCGACACCCGGCCCCAGACCGGCGCCGAGAGCAGCTGGGCGACGGAGAACGCCGCGATGAGCCAGCCGACCGTTTCGGGCGTGGCCTGCAGCCGCGTCGCGTAGAACGGCAGCAGCGGCAGGACGATCATGAACCCGATGGCATCGACGAAGCAGACGAAGATCAGGACGGCGAGCTTCCGAAGGCGGGCGCGGTTGCCGTTCGGCGCCGCGGTCATCCCGCCCCGCCCCGGTCCGACCCGACGGCGAAGACCGCGGCACTCACCAGCATGAGCACCACGCCATAGGCCGCCGCGACGCCGACGTCCGACTGGCGCAGGCTCGACAGGATCTCGAGCGAGATCGGGCGGGTGTCGTAGGTGTAGAGCATGATCGAGGTGACGAAATCTCCGAATGCGGTCACGAACGCGAGGCTCGCCCCGGCCAGGAGCGCCGGCCGGAGCAGCGGGAGAGTGACCCGGCGCAGGGTGCGCGCGCGGCCGGCACCGAGCGTCGCGGCCGCCTCGTCGAGCGCGGGATCGAGCGCCCGCACCCCGGCCTGAAGGGCGCGGCTGGTGATCGGTAGATTCCGTACGAGGTAGGCCAGCGGAAGGATCCAGAGCGTGCCGACCAGGATCACCCGCCCCGCCCACGGCGCATGGACGCTGAACGTCGTGGCGAGCGCGATCGCGAACACCGTGCCGGGCACCGCCCACGGCAACGCCAGGAGCGCCTCGATGACCCGCCCGCCGCGCACCCGCCGCCGCGCGGTCAGCACGGAGGCGGCCAGCGCGACGGCGACCGCGGCCGCCGTCGCCAGCGTGGCCAGCCAGAGACTGTTGACGAGGGGACGCGCGCGCACCGGATCCTGCACCAGGGCGACGTAGTTGCCGAGGGTATAGGCCGGCGGGATCGGTTCGATCGTCCAGGTGCCGGCCGGCACGAACGAGACGAGGAGCAGCGTGAGGTGCGGCAGGAGCAGCACCCCGGCGAGGCCCCACCCGAGCACCCCGAGCAGCACGCGCATCGGGCGGCTCCGCACCGGGATGCGGGCCGGCCCCGCGCCCTTCCGGCCGCCCGCACCGCCGTCCACCGCTTTCGCGCCGCGAAACAGCCAGAGCGCCGTCAGCGCCACCAGGGTAAGCGAGATCGTCTCGACCATGGCGAGGCGGTCGTCGCCGTTGAGCCGGGTGGCGACGATCTGCGTCGGCATCACGCGGAAGCCGCCGCCGAAGATGTAGGGCGCGCTGAACGAGGCCAGTGCGGTCATGAAGGTGAGCAGCGCCGCGCCGCCGAGCGCGGGGTAGAGCTGCGGCAGCACCACGCGGCGGAGCGTCCGCCACCGGCCCCCGCCGAGACTGGCAGCCGCCTCGTACAGCGACCCGTCGAGCGACTGCAGCGCCGCCCGCACGAACAGATAGAAGTACACGTACATCGAGTAGGCGTGCACGAGCAGGATCGCCCCGGCGCCCTGGAGCCGCCACGGCGGGTCGGCGCGGCCGAGCAGCCGCTGGACGAGGAGCGACACGAAGCCGGTCTCCCCGTAGAGGAACAGGAAGGCGAGCACGCCGACCAGCGGCGGCAAGACCGCGGGCAGCGCGACCAGGCCGCCGAGCACCCGTCCGCCCGGGAGGTCGTACCGGGCGAACAGAAAGGCGAGCGGGATCCCGACGATCGCGGCCAGCGCCACGCTGGCCACGGAGATCCACACGCTGCCCCAGAGCGCGCGCCACTCGGTGGGGCGCGCGAAGAACAGGCGCACGTACTCGAGCGTCCAGCCGCCTGGCTCGCGCACGCCCTCGAGCAGCACGAGCACGAGCGGGTAGGCCACCAGCCAGACGAGCCCGGCGAGCAGCACCGCCGCGAAGAGCCTGGTGCGCGGAGAGGCCGTCACCCGCCCTCCGGCGGGAACAGGTGGATCCCACCGCCCACGCGCCGGCTCGGCATCAGGCCCACGCGCGCACCGGCGGGCACGGCGCGCGGCGGCGCCACCACGTCCAGGACCGCGCCATTGTCGGTGCGCGCCGTGAAGATCGCGGAGGGTCCCACGAAGCGCCGGGCCGTAATCGTGGCGGGCACCGCGCCGGGCTCGGGGAGCGTGAGCCGGAGCGCCTCGGGACGCACGAGCATCAAGGCCCGTCCCGGCGGTGGAAATGCACGCCCGGGTATCGCGTCGATTTCCCACTCGACGTTGTCCAGCGCGATCCGCCCGCCCCGCTCCGTCGGCCCCAACACCACGACCTCGGTCGCGCTCGAGCGGCCCACGAACCCGCCGACGAAGGCGTTGGCGGGCGAGCCGTACAGCTCGTCGGGGGTGCCCACCTGCTCGATCCGGCCCGCGCGCATGACCGCGACCCGGTCGCCCAGATCGAACGCCTCGTCCTGCTCGTGCGTCACCAGGACGGTCGTGATGCCGACGCGGTGGATCACGTCGCGGATCTCGCGCCGGGTGCGCTCGCGCAGCGTCGGATCGAGGTTGCTGAGCGGTTCGTCGAGCAGCAGCACGCGCGGCTCGGGCGCGAGGGCCCTGGCCAGCGCCACCCGCTGCTGCTGGCCGCCCGAGAGCTGGGCGATGCGGCGCGCCCCGAAACCCGCCAGGTCGACCAGCCCGAGCGCGCGCTCCACCCGGCGGTCGAGCTCGACGCCGTGCACGCCGAGCGACTCGAGCCCGAACGCGACGTTGGCCCGCACGTCGAGATGCGGGAACAGCGCGTAGTGCTGGAACACCATGCCGAATCGGCGCGACACCGGGGTCACGGCGGTGACGTCCTCGCCCTCGACCAGCACGCGCCCCTCGTCGGGCGCCTCGAACCCGGCCAGCAGCCGGAGCGTCGTGGTCTTGCCGCTCCCGCTCGGCCCGAGCAACGCCATGATCTCGCCACGCTCGAGCGCGAGCGACACGCGGTCGACCGCCGCCGCGGCGTCGAAGCGCTTCACCAGCGCCTCCAGGCGGAGAAAGGCGCTCACGGCGCAGCCGCCACCCGGCCGGTCCCGCGCACGTGGCGGTCCCAGTATCCCATCCACCCCGGGCCCTCGCGCGCCAGGCGTTCCCAGTCCACGTCGGACACGATCATCTCACGCTCCACGCCGGCCACCCAGGCCGGCACCCGCTCGACCGGCAGCCCGCGCCGCGCCGGCAGCCGGTACACCCGCTCGGCCGCCAGCAGCTGGCCTTCGACGCTGCCGACGTAGTCGATGAAGGCGCGCGCCGCCTCCGGATGGCGCGCGCCGCGCACCAACCCGATCGCGTCGTCGATGACGACGGTGCCGCTTCGGGGAAAGACGTAGTCGAACGGCATGCCCTTCGATCGGCTGATCAGGATGTCCGGCAGGTCCCACAGGGTGACCAGGCCCTCCCCGCGCGCGAGCCGCGCGTCGAGGATGGCGGGGTTGAGCGCATACGCCTTGGTCTGGCCGTCCAGCCGGCGGAGCCATGCCATGCCGCGCGCCGTGTCGCCGGTGGTGCGCAGGCTGCGCTCGATCAGCAGCCCCCAGATGGCGCGCATGGTGCCGCTCGCCATGGGATCGCGGATCAGGACCTTGTCGAACCAGCGCGGCTCGAGCACCGCGTCCCAGTCGCGCGGCGCCTGCTCGCGCGGCACCAGGCGGCTGTTGAACGCGATGACCGCCGGCGTGCGATACGCCGGGTAGTACCGGTCGCCCGCACCGACGCCGCGTGGTCCCACATAGCGGGCCCAGTCGGGCCGGTACGGCGCCAGCAGGGAGTCCTGCGCGCCGCGATCGAAGATGGTGGAGGGACCCCCGAACCAGACGTCCGCCTGCGGGTTCACGCGCTCGAATCGCAGGCGATCCAGGATCTCCTGCGAGCCCATGTCGAGCCAGCGGACGTCGATGTCCGGCCGCTTCCGCTCGAAGGCGTGCTCCAGCAGCGAGAGCTGGTCGCGCCCGTGCGGGGAGTAGAGCACGATGGGCGTGCGGCCGTCGGACCGGCAGGCGGTGAGGAGCAGGAACGCCGTCACCCCGAGCAGTGTCACCCTGAGCGTAGCGAAGGGGGCCATGCCGCGTTATGCCCCCTTCGCCGCACTCAGGGTGCCGATGGCGACAGGGCTCAGACCGACGCAGCTCAAGGCGACAGATGATCCGGAGGAAGGTCCATGGGCCCGAGCGCGAGCAGGTTCGCGAACAGCCGGAACGCCCCGGGCACCCCGGCGGGCAACTGGCGGAAGAAACTGAGCCCGGTGTAGACCCAGGTTCCCCGTCCCACGGCGGCCACGAGCAGGCCGCCTTCGAGGGGCGGCTCTCCAGGATCGTGCAGCTCGAGCAGCGGGCGATACGCCGGGGCCCAGCTCCGGGCGAAGTAGAGGCCGCGCTCCTGCACCCAGCCCGTCCAGTCGGCCTCGCCGAGGCGATTGGGTACGCGCATCGCGGATTCGGCGGGCGCGAGGATCCGGACGGGCGCTCGTTCGTCGGTGACGCGGTCGTGGCTGACCGCCGGCAACCCGGCCGCCGCGGGCCCGCCGACGGTGAGCGGGAACGGCGCGAACCCGCCGTCGAAGAAGCGCTGCTGCTGATATTGCACGATCACGAGCCCGCCCCGGCGCGCGTAGTCGAGCAGCCGCCCGTTGGCGTCAGCGAGCGCGGAGTCGGTCTCGTAGGCACGCGGCCCGACGACGATCGCGCCGAATTGGGTCAGGTCGCCCCGGTCGAGCGCGCCCGCATCCAGCAGCGTTATCTGCACGCCGGCGCCCGCGAGCGCCTCGGGGACGCGATCGGCCGCGCCGCGCACGTACCCGACGCGACCGACGCGTGGCAGCACCAGCGGCGCGATCTGCAGCCTGGCCACGGCGGGCCGGAGATACGAGCGGGGCCGGACGTGTGGGTAATCCACCGTCGCGAGACCGGCGTCATAGCGGTGCCCCGCCAGGTCGCGTGCGACCGCCCGCACCAGGACCGCCCCCATGCCGGGTGCGGCAGGCGGACGGACCTCGAACGTGAACGTCTCGCGCTCGTCCTCGCGCACGAGGCGGAACGGCTGCGGCCGCACGGCAGGCCACCCGGCGGGGACCTCGAGCGTGATCGCGCCCGCCGTGGTGTCGCGGGCGCCGTGCGTGAGGGTGACGGAGAAGCGCCGCGGCGTGGAGTCGCCGGCGGGCCAGACCTCGGTGCCGGGGTCGATCGCCACGCCCACCCGCGGCACCACGGTTACTGGCCGGCGCACCTCCCCACGCGCCTGGTCGTTGACCCGGAGACTCGCCTCGCGGTGCAGGACGGCGGCGCCGTCGATCACGAACGCGGCCGTCAGCTCGGGTTCGCCGAACGGCGCGCCCCTGACGTCGGGCGAGGCGCCGGTCCAGTCGTACAGTCCCGCGTCCGGCCGGCCCAGCCTGAAGTATGGCGCGGTCAACCGAGCCCGGGTCGTGACCGTGACCGTCACCTGCCGCCCGGCCAGCGCGCCCGGGTTGAGCCGCAGCTCCCGGCCGGCCGCGCTGTCGATCACCCTGCCCATCCCCGCCCGGAGTGACGTCATCACGGTCCGGGGCACCGATCCGGTGTTCCAGCATTCGAGCTCGACCGCGATGCGCTGGCCGGGCACGACGCGGTCGTCGTCGCTCCTCGCGTCGCACACCACGCCCGAGGCGGTCACGATCGCGCGGTCGAGATGCGCCAGCTCGTCCACCGACGCGCCCGCGGCCTCGCGGCGGCGGCGGAGCGCCAGGAGCACCGCTGCGTCCGCATCGGCGGCGCGGGGCACCGGGGCCGAAGCCGTCGATCGCGTGTCGATCCCGGCGAACAGGCCGTCGCCATCCGCGCCCGTCCGATCCTCCAGCAGCGCCAACCGTACGCGCGATGGACCCAGGCGCTGCAGCCGCCCCATGTCCTGCGACCGGTGCAGGCTCCGCCCGGCCATGGCGATCTGGTGATAGGACAACCCGGCTGCCCGGTCGACCCCCCCGCCCTCCAAGGTGTCGGTCGTGGCGACGGTGTCGAAGCGCGTGCTGCGGTAGAGCTTCATCGGCGCCCACGGCGCGAGCCGCTCCTCGTCCGCCAACTCGGGGAATCGCGCCGGGTCGCCCGCCGCCCGGAACGCCTCGCGCGCGGCCCAGCCCGCGGCCTGATGCTGGCCGTGCCCGTCCCTCGGCGTCCCGCTGAACACCGACACGATGACCTGCGGACGGAACCGCCGCACGATGCGCACGACGTCCTTGAGGATGGTGTCGCGCGGCCAGTGTCGCCAGGTCTCGTCCAGCGTCTTCGAGTAGCCGAAATCGTACGCGCGGGTGAAGTACTGGCGTGCCCCGTCCAGCCGGCGGGCCGCCAGCAGCT
>JACCSZ010000334.1 GCA_013812695.1 Gemmatimonadales bacterium
CCCCTGGCCGATGAGCTGGCCCGGCGCGTCCGCGGGGACGTCGAGGTGCTGGTGGCCCGCGCGCGGGTGCGGCTCGCCGTCGAGGACGCGCTGGGCGCGCTGGACTGCATCCGCGAGGCACAGACCCTGGCCCCGGGACGGCCCGATCTCTTCCACCTCCAGGCGCAGGTCTCGGCGCGCCTGGGCGACCGTTCCGCCGCGCTCGCGGCCTTCAACGCCGCCCTGCAGCTCGACCCCTCGCTGGTGCGGGTCTGGTTCGAGCTTGGCGGGATCGAGGAGGAGCGCGGGAACCTGGCGGCGGCGCGATCCGCCTACGAGCGCGCGCTCGATCTGCTCCCGACCTACGGCGCCGCCGGGCTCGCCCTGGCGGAGCTCGTCCGGAGAACCGAGACCCCGCGCGCGGCGGTCGGCGTGCTGGTCCGTCTGCTCGAGGCCGATCCGTACGAGCTCGAGGCGCTCACCGCGCTCGGCCGCATGCTGCTCGAGGACGGCCGAACCACGCAGGCGCTGGAAGCCTTCGAGCGCGTGCTCCGGTTCGATCCCGAGCATGCCGGCGCGCTGTACCACGAGGGCGCCGCCCTCGCACGGCAGCGGCAGTTCGACCAGGCGGTGCAGGCGTGGGACCGGGTCGTGCAGTTGGACCCCGGCGGTCCGTACGCGTCGCAGGCGCGGACCCGAGCGCGATCCGCCCGCGACCTCCAGCACATCTTCGCCTCGTCGGCGGGCTGAACCGTGGCGCTCGAGGGACCACTCAAGGACCTGCACATCCAGGACGTCTTCCAGCTGCTCGACCTCGGCCGGAAGAGCGGCGTGCTGCGGGTGACATCTGAGCTCCGGCAGACCGCCGGCACCGTGTGCTTCGAGCGTGGCGGTGTGGTGGCCGCGGCCGTCGGCAGCGATCCGCAGCCGCTGGGGGCGCGGTTGGTGCGGACGGGAAAGATCACGGCCGCCGATCTCAACCGCGCGCGCAGCATGCAGAGCGGCGGTGACGAGCGGCGTTTGGGCGACATCCTCGCCAGCCTCGGCGTAATTTCGAGGCGCGAGCTCGACCGGCAGCTCAAGAGCCAGATCGAGGAAGCGGTGTTCGAGCTGCTTCGGTGGTCGGAGGGCTACTTCCGCTTCGAGGAAGGGATGTCCTGCCAGGCGGCGGTCGAGGCGCCGGTTCGCTTTCCAACCGAAGTCCTGCTCATGGAGGCCGCACGCCGCATCGACGAGTGGTCGCGCATCGGCTCCACGGTATCGCATCTGCGGCTGGTGCCGCGGCTCCCCGCTCACGCCGCCCAGGGAGGCGAGACGCTCGACCTCGTGCCGTTCGAATGGGAGGTCCTGGCGGCCGTGGATGGAACGCGCGATCTGCATTCGCTGGCCGAGGTGCTCGGCCGGTCGGAGTTCGAGGTGGCGCGGACGGTGTATGGGCTCACGAACGTCGGCGTCGTCGTGCTCGACGACCCTGGGCACCCGGGACAGATCGCCCAGCCCGGTCGCGACCTGGCGGCGCTGCTCGTCCCGGCGCGCGAGGCGCTGGCGCACTGGCATTACGACATCGCGGCGGGCGCACTCGAGGAGCTGCTGCGCGCCGATCCGCTGATGCCCGAGGCGCGCCGGCTGCTCGGCCTCTGCTACGCCGCGCTCGGCCGGCACCGCGAGGCCCTCGATCTGTGGGTGTCGTGGACGCGACTGGATACGAGGACACCGGGCGAAGAAGCGGAGGCTCCCTCGGTCGAGCGCCTGCGCCAGTCTGTGGAAACGATCCTCAGGGAGCTCGAACGCTACCGTGACTGACGACATCCGCGTGCTGACCGCCCGCCTCGCTGACGAGCCCGGGAGCCTCGCCTTCCTCGAGCTGGCGGAGGCGCTTCGACGGCGGGGTCAGCTCGACGCGGCGTGCAAGGTGGCGCGCGGCGGCCTGGCGCGCTATCCGAGTCTCGCGGACGCGCACGACCTGATGGCGCGGGTCCTCAGCGACCGGGGCGATCTGGCCGGGGCGTTCGATGCCTGGTCGTCCGCGCTGCAGCTCGATCCGATGCGGACCAGCGCGCTCAAAGGCATCGGCTTCCTCTACTACCGGGCGGGCGACACGGCCGCCGCGTTCGAGCACCTGCAGCGCGCGCTGGACGTCGATCCCGACGATCGAAGCATCGGACAGGCCCTCGCGCGCCTCGCCGCCACACCGCGCGCCGGCGGGCGCCCGGCACCGGAATCGGCACCACCCGAGTCCGGACTCCCGCACTCGGCGCCCCCGGATCTGCCGGACGCGCCTGGGCCGACCTCAGCCGCTGAGAGGCCGTCGCGGCGCGCCTCCTCGCCGTTCGACGGATTCGAAGGCGGCGAGCAGGGCCTGCTGCTGATCGACGCGAACGGGCTCCGCCTTGGCGGACGGCTCGACGGGCCAGACGGCGGCGAGGCGGGCGATCGGGTGGCGGCGCAGCTCGCCGGTCTCTCGCGGGAGGCGGCGCGCGCCACGCGGCTGCTGGGGCTGGGCACTTGGGACGCCATCGCCGTCGAGTCGCCCGACGGCCACTTCGTGCTCGCGCAGCCGACCCCGGACACGGTGCTCATCGCCGCGCGGGAGCCCTCGCTGCCGGTGGGCCAGGTG
>JACCSZ010000056.1 GCA_013812695.1 Gemmatimonadales bacterium
GCTCCAAGTGAGAATTCAGCGCCCTGGGCATGCCCCACGCGCGCGGATGCCAAGATGCCCACCAGACCAATCGCGACTGCTGCCGCTACCCTCACCATACCGTCTCCTTGGTTCCAGGTCAGAATGAAGCCCGGCGCGATTCACCACTAGTTGCCTGCTCACCCGCCGGGGGTCGAGGTGCTGGCATAGTACTTGGGGTCCTTCTTGGAAGGTGTGAGCGAGGTCACACTACACCTGGACGTCGACTGCTTTCCGCCGCGTTGGTTTGCGGCGGAGACACTTCGAACTCGGCGGTCCTGCGAGGGGTGCCTTCATCTCGGGCCATCCTCACCGACAGCTTCAGCCTGTGCGGGAGAGTGTCCCACAGCAGTGTCCAGCACCTTCGGCTGCGGACGCTGAAGCAGCCGAAACCCAAGGGACGCCAGCAGGAGCGCGATGGCGCCCCACGCCAGCCTGGAGTCGTCCGCCGACACCGCGAGCAAGGCCACCAGGAAGCCCGGCCCAGCGACTGCGCGGCGTACGAGAGGTAACCGGGAACTTGTCACCGGCGTAGAAACCGGCTGATCGCGTCGTGAAACTCGGGCGTCCGCCGGGCCACAGCGTTGACTCGCGCGCCTAGCGCGAGTCCTTCCTCGAGGCTGCGGCCGTCGAGCTCATGGAAGAGTTGCTTGGTGAAAGCCATCGCGGACGGGCTAGTCGAGGCGAGCGCTTCGGCGAGGGTGGCGGACTCCTGGTCGAGGTCGTCATCGGAAACGACCCGCGCGAGCAGGCCGGCGGTCTGGGCGTGTTGAGCATCGAGTAGCCGGCCCGTGAGGACAAGATCCAGTGCAATCTTCTCGCCCACCGCGCGACGAAGCAGGGTCATGACCATCGCGGGCACGAAGCCGCGCTGGATCTCGGGGTAGCCGAGCTGCGCACCCATGCCTGCGACGGCCAGATCAGCGGCCGTCACCAGCCCTGCGCCGCCCGCCAGCGCCCTCCCCTGCACCACGGCCAGGATCGGCTTCGGCAGCCGTCGCATGCTTGTGAAGAGCGCGCCGAGCCTCAGGGCCGTGGCCTCGTTCTCGGCGAGTGTCAGCTCGGCCGACGCAAGCAGCTCCTCGAGATCGGCGCCGGCGCAGAAGTCGCGCCCGGCGCCGCGCAGGACCACGACGCGCACCTCGGCGTCAAGGTCTGCCCGCTCCAGTCCGGCGTGGAGCGACTCGACGAGGGCGCCGCTCAGCGCGTTGCGCTTGTCGGGACGGTCGAGCGTCAGGGTGAGGATGCCGGCGTCGAGACTCTGGCGAAGCGGCACGTCTGTGACTGTCACTTGCGGGTCAGAGTCCGGGCAAGTCCGACGGGCACGTCGATCTCCATCCGCAGCAGGGCGGTCGAGTACACCTTGCCTTGAGCATCGGTCTTGAGGGACAGTGTGCCGCCGCCATCGAGCGCGTCGTGCAGGAGAAAGTTGAGCGCGTGGATATTCGGCAGCTCGAAGCGGTCTACGCCACTCACCATCCCCCTGAAGTGTCGAGCGACGCGGGCGGCACTGACCTCCCGCACCAGGAGCGGGTAGTAGACGCGCTCGAGGGCGATGAGACCGACGTTCGCGGTGTTGCCCTTGTCACCCGAGCGCGCGTGGGCCAGCAGTCGAAGCTGCACGGGCCGGGTGGCCGCTGGCTGGGGGCCGCGAGCCTTGGCACCCCTGGCTTTGACGCGCTTGGCGGCCATCACGCGTCCAGGATGTCCACGCGGACGTACGGCTCGATTTCCCGCCGGTCGATCAGCGCCGGCCAGTATGCCACGATTTCCTCGACGGCCGGGCGTCCGCCGGCGAAGCCGGTCACGCTGGGCGGGCCGGTGAGCACGAGCGGGGCGATCTCGCGGGTGAAGCGCTCCACGGGCGCGCGCTCGCGGGCTCGCACCCCGACACGGAGCTGGACCTCGGGCAGATCCGGGCTGGGCGCGCCGCTCAAGCGGCCATGGGTCGCGTCCACGCCGACGAACTCCGTGAGAATCTGGTCGAACTCGAGACCCAGATCGGCCAGGCGGCGGCGCAGGACCCGGTCGGCGGCTTTGGCCTTGTCGTAGGCCTCCGGCCAGGCATACACCAGCGTGCCCACCGCCTTGTAGCCCCAGAAGTAGGCGATCGACACCTTGAGCATCGGCGTCCGCGGCCCGCCCCGGACGCCGGTCACGCGCACGCGGTCGCGGCCCGCCTGCCGAAGCTGGATGGACGTGAAGTCGGCCACGCCGTCGGGTGTGATGTAGCTCCGCGGATCGCCCATCTCGTAGACCAGTTGTTCGCTCACCGACGCCACCGACACCACCCCGCCCGTGCCCGGGTGTTTGGTGACGACGAAGCTCCCGTCCGCCGCGGCCTCCACGATCGGAAACCCAGGGTCGGCCAGCCCGCGCACGCTCCGCCAGCCCTTGAGCAGATTTCCACCCGAAGCCTGCGCCCCGCACTCGATGATATGGCCGGCCACCGTGCCCGCCGCGACCTTGTCCCAGTCCTCGGGTGACCAGCCGAACTCGTGAAAAATCGGACCCAGCGTGAGGCCGGTGTCCGTGACTCGGCCGGTGACCACCACGTCTGCGCCGCCGCGGAGCGCTTCGACGATCGGCGCCATGCCGAGGTAGGCATTGGCTGACAGCACCAGGTCGCGGATGTCGGAGAGCGGCCGGCCCGTTTCCATGTCGCTCAAGCTGTGGCCACGGGCGATGAGATCGTCGAGGCGTTCGAGCACGTCGTCGCCGGCAACGAGACCCACGCGGAGCGGCCGCGGGAGCCGCAGCTTCCGCGCGACGGCGAGCACCGCCTCGGCGCACCCGCGCGGATTCACGCCGCCGGCGTTCGACGTGATCTTGATGCCGCGCTCGACGACATCGGGAAGAATGCGCTCCATCAGCGGCACGAAGTCGCGCGCGTACCCCGCCGCCGGATCGCGCGACTTCTGCTTCTGCAGGATGGACATGGTCACCTCGGCGAGGTAGTCCATCATCAGGTAGTCGATGGGACCGCCGCGCACCTGGCGCACCGGGGCCTCGAGCCAGTCGCCCCAGAACCCCTGCCCCGCGGCGATCCGCACCGTCCGCCCGTTCACGGCGCTCACGGCACCAGCGCCGCGCCGGGAGGAGGCAGCTCGAGCTCGCGGGTCCAGGTGCGCCCTTCCGCGCGGGCCACGAGCAGCCCGAGCGGCACGAACTTGGGGCCGAGCGGCCACGGGCTTCCGGGCAACGCGAAGCTCGCCGTGGCGGTGGCGTTCGGCGCGATCGTCGACGTACCGCTGTCGGATCGCGCCAGGAGCACGGAGGTGTCGGCGTAGACGCGAACGGAGGTCCGCAGGCTCCAGCGCTGGTCGCCGGCGCTGTCCGCGAATCCCGGGAAGAGGCCGAGCGTGACCGGCACGTCGCCGTGACCGGGCGGAAGCTGCACCTGCAGGCGCCCGAATGCGTAGTTGAGCGGCTGCTTCCCGAGCTGATGGCCCAGCGAATCGAACAACGTCACCCCGAAATCGGTGAACCGCGCCCATTGCTCCGGGTCCATGGCGATGTCGACCACGACACCGCGCGACCACCTCGGCACGACGAACGGTATCCGCTGCGCCCCCGAGCCTACACCGGCGACTGCCTCGACGCGGGAGGCGCCACCGAGATGCATGCCGATCTCGGTCTCGACCGGCGCGACGGTCACGTTGGTGACGGTGGCCTGGACCGCCTCACCCCGCCGAGTTGCGGACAGGGTGACGGGTGACTGGCTGACGCGAACCGACGCGCTGACCGCCTCGTCGGGCGGCGCCACGACGACGGCCTCGTAGATTCCGGCGACCGCGTCGCGCGAATCGGTCTGGTACTCGGCGGATTGTTGACCGTGACCGGCGCTCCGCGCGCTCTCGTCCCGGAACGGCATGCCTCGCGGCTCGTGCAGAAACCCCAGCGCCCGTTCAGCCGGCGCACCCGTCTCGATGGTCAGGGCGAACGGCCGGCCGCTGTCGGCCTGGAAGAAGGTGCGGAGCGTGGCGCCCGCCGGCAGCGCGACGCGATCGCGAAGCTGCTGGGTTCCCGAGGCCACGGGCGCAGACGAGACCACCGTGGTCACCAGCCGGAACGCGGGTCCGGCAAGGGTGTCCGCCGTCCACGCGGTCACCGTACCGACGGCAGCGCCCGACGTCGGCAGCCCGCGCCGTGCCACGCGAAGCTCGACGCTCGTGCGCGGGCCCCGGAGGGCGAGGCGAGGCGGCGCGGTGAGCCACGAGGCGTCACTTCGGAGCGTGAAGGCGGAAGGCGCCGCCCCTGGCGGCCGGATCAGCTCGAAGGCTTGCACGGCATCCACCGCGCCGCGCCGTCCGCGAATCACCGCGCCCGTGGCGTTGCCCGCGCCCATGGCCCGCACTTGGATGTCCGCCACTGGCCGCGCCGCGCCCAGCCAGGTGTACGCCCGATCGACGTCAGCGAGTCCCGTCCCCTCGTCGAGTACCGTGCCGCCGGGCATCGGCTGCGCGGTTACCATCAGCGCCTGCCGGATATCGCGCGCGGAGTAGGATCGCTGCTCCTGCGCCAGCGCTGACACCAGCAGCGCGGCCAGACCGGCGGCGTGCGGTGCGGCCATGCTGGTGCCCTGTGCCACCTCGTCACCCGCGTTCCAGCGAGGGACCGTACTGTAGGCCACCCCGGGGGTGACAAGATCGGGCCGCGCCACCTCACCTCCGCGCGCGCTGAAATACGCGAGCATGTCCGACGGCGGCGACCCCGCTGCACGCGGCGGGAGAAACGCCGCCGGCAAGGTCGCGCCCACGCTGATGGCCCGTGAGGCGCTGCCGGGAAAGCCGGTCGTCGAAAGTCCGGGACCGTCGTTTCCGGCGCTGATCGTCATCACGACCGTCGGGTGCTGGGTCAGCACCGAATCCACGATGTGGTCGATGCGCGCCCGACCCTCGATCTCATTGCCGACGCCAAAGCTCAGATTGAGCACCAGCGGCAGCCGCCGCGCTTCAGCGAAGCGGATGGCGTAATCGAGCGCGCGAAGCATGCTGCCGGAGGTCGAGATCCCACCCTGGGCGCTGTTGGCGATCTTGAGGCCGAGTAGCTGCGCGCCGGGCGCCACGCCGTTGAAGCCACGGACGCCGTAGATGTCGTGGCCGGCGGCGATGCCCGAGACGTGCGAGCCGTGCGAGCCGGTATCGAAGTAGAGGTCGAGCCGCGGCGTTCCGTCTTCGTCGGTGAAGTTGGCGGCGACGGTCACCTTGGACGGCGCCCCCCGGAATGACCAGCCGAAGAGCTCGCGGCCTGCCAGGTAGTCGTGCACCGGCCGTTCGCCGGCCAGCGAGCCGTCGCCGTCGGTGTCGGCAAGCAGGACCCAGCCGTCCGTCGCCCGCACGACGATCACGGGCAGCGTGTCGCGGACGGCCCCGTTGCCGTTCAGGTCCGCGGCCGGCGGCCCGCCGAGCGGGATCTCCGCGATCGTCCCCGCGTAGTATGGGCCTGAAGTGTTGAGGGACACCACGCTTCCGAACCCACCGAGCCGGCGACCCGCCACCTCCACCGAATCGCCGGTGGCGCGGACCACCGCGAGCGGGACGGCGCCCTCGCCCGAGAAGTCGCGAAGGTCGAGCACCTTGGGACTGCCGGTGGTCGTGGTCATGAGGCCGGGTATCCCGGGATCGATGCCCGTATCCAGGATGCCGATCAGCACGCCGCGTCCGTCGAACTCCGGATGAGCGCGAAGGAACCGTTCTACGCCGGTGCTCGAGACCGGCATCCAGCCCCGGGCATACGCCGCGGCAGGTGGCGCTATCCGGCCGACCGAATCGTGCCGGGCCTCGGCTGGTGCGGGCGCCGGCGGCGGCGGCGTCTTCGGGGCCTCCGCAGGCGGTGGGGGAATCCCGGGTCCGGACCTTGGCGCGGGACCGGGCGCCGAGACGTCGCTGCGGGCGGGCGCGCAGGCGAAGGCAGCGGTGAGCAGGCAGGTAGCGAGGTACAGCGGACGCATGCGGGTCCTAGCGAGGGGAAGCCGCGTCGAGCGGCGGGAGCACGAAGGGGCCGAGATGCGGTCCGGCGTAGTTGGCGGCGATCCGAAGGGCGAACGCGAGCTGCTCGCGGGTCTCCTCGGGCGTGATGATGGCGTCCACATGGCCGCGCGCGGCGGCGTAGCGGGCGTCGAGCTGCGCGTCGTAGTTGGCGCGCATGGAGTCCACGGAGCTCTTGACCTCGGGGTTGAGCTCGCGCCGTTCGCGCTGGGCGCGCTCGATCTCGGGGCCGTGCACCGCCATCACGGCGGATTCCCCCTCCATGACACCCATCCGACCCGTGGGCCACGAGAAGATGAAGTCGGGATCGAAGCCCTGCCCCGCCATGGCGTAGTAGCCGGCGCCCGAGGCGTGATTGATCGTGAGGACGAGCTTGGGGACGGTCGCGGTGGCCATCGCCTCGACGAACTGCGCGCCCGCCCGGATGATGCCGCTGTGCTCGGCGTCGGAGCCCACCATGAACCCGCTCACGTCCTGTACGAACAGCATCGGCAACCGCTCGCGGGTAGCGGTCTCGATGAAGTAGGCGACCTTCTCCGCACTCCCGGTGTAGACGATGCCGCCGAAGCGGGGTCGCTCGTCCGGCCGGCCTTTGATCACGCCGCGCTGGTTCGCGATGACCGCCACCGGCCGGCCTTCGATGTGCGCGTGGCCGCAGATCATCTCGCGCGCGACGCCGGGCTGGAACTCGTCGAGGGCGCCGCCGTCGAGCAGCGACTCGAACACGTGGCGCATGTCGTACGACAGCCGGTGGTCCTGCGGCAGCACGTCGTAGAAGGCGGCAGCCGACCGGGCAGGCGGCTCGGCCGCGCGCACGCGGTGCCGGACGCCTTCCGTCCGCGGCAGCCTGGCGATGTAGGCCCGCATCCGGGCCAGACAATCGGCGTCGTTGGCCGCGCGATAGTGCGCGACGGCGCTCAGCTCGGTATGGGTCACCGCGCCGCCGAGCGTCTCCGCGTCGATGGTCTGACCCGTGGCACCCTTCACGAGGTTGGGGCCGCCGAGCCCCATGAAGGTCGTTCCCTCGACCATGAAGATTACGTCGGACAGCGCCGGCAGGTACGCCCCGCCCGCTATGCAGCTCCCCATGACGGCGCTGATCTGCGGCACGTGGAGATACCGCCGCATGATGGAGTTGTAGTAGAAGATGCGCGCCGCGCCGTACTGGCCGGGAAACACGCCGCCCTGGTACGGGAGGTTGACCCCGGCGCTGTCCACCAGGTAGACGATCGGAATCCGCTGCCGCATGGCGACTTCCTGCGCGCGGAGGATCTTGCGGATGGTCTCCGGCCACCAGGAGCCGGCCTTGACGGTGGCGTCGTTGGCCACGACCACCACCTCGCGCTCTTCCACGATGCCGACCCCGGTGATGACACCTGCCCCGGGCGCCAGTCCGTCATACTGGTCGTACGCCACCAGCAGGCCCAACTCAAGCCATGGCGTCTCCGGATCCAGCAGCTTGGCCAACCGCTCGCGAGGCGAGAGCTTGCCTTGCTGGTGCATCTTGGCCACGCGGCCGGCGCCGCCGCCCTCGCGGAGGCGTTCGGCGAGCCGCCGGTACTCGTCCGTGAGTCCGCGCAGGCGGCTCACGACTCCAGGTGTTCGGACGCCCACGTATTGATGTAGCTGATGAGATCGGACGTCGGCGTGCCGGGACCGAAGAGCCGGCCGATGCCGCGCGTCCGGAGCGCCTCCATGTCGTCGGCGGGAATGATCCCGCCGCCGGTGACGAGCACATCGGGTCGGCCCATCTCGTCGAGTAGCTGCCGGACGCGCGGGAACAGGGTCATGTGCGCGCCGGACAGAATGGACAGCCCCACCACATCCACATCCTCCTGTACCGCCGCGGTCGCGATCATTTCGGGCGTCTGGTGCAACCCCGTGTACACCACTTCCATCCCGGCATCCCTCAGCGCGGCCGCCACCACCTTAGCGCCGCGGTCGTGTCCATCGAGGCCGGGCTTGGCGACGAGCACCCGGATCGGCCGGCTGCCGGCGGTCATGGCGCACCCGTCATGAGGCGAGTCTTTCCTTGAGCAGGTCGTCAGCCAGTGCCCCGAGCGAGGCGATGGTGGCGCATCCAGCCGGCGCCGCGGCACCGGCCGGCGCGAGCAGCTTTGCCGGGATCCCCGCGGCGCGGGCGCCCACCACGTCGACATCGTGCAGGTCGCCCACGTACAGCGCCTCGTGGGGCCGGACGTCCAGGGCATCGAGCGCGGGGCGGAAGATAGCCGGATCCGGCTTCTCGACTCCGGTCAGGGTCGAGTCGACGATGACGTCGAAGTATTCGCGGAGCCCCGCGGCCTCGAGCGCCTCTTCCACCCGGCCGTCGCTGTTCGACACGACCCCGAGGCGGATCCCCGCGGCGCGAAGCCGCGCGAGCGCGTCGTGGGTGTCGGCCGCGACGACGCTCCAGAGATGGCGTTCGACGTGCAGCCGCTCCAGGGTCTCGCGGACGTCGTCCAGGCGATCGGGCGGAACACCCGCGCGGAGAAACAGCGCCTCCATGAACGCCATGGCCCGCTCGCGGTCGGTGGCGCGAGCCTGTTCCATGA
>JACCSZ010000391.1 GCA_013812695.1 Gemmatimonadales bacterium
AGTGCCCGCCCAAGCGCCCATCGGTGTCGAGCGCCTGCAGCCGCTCGAGTCCCACCGCCGGCCCCTGGACCATCGCGGCGGCGATGGCACGGTTGAGCGCCACCATGGGGTTGTCGGACATCCGCTCGAGCAGCCCGTACAGCGCGTAGATCTGCGGCCAGTCGGTGTCCTCCACGCGCCCGGCTTCGTCGTGCACGGCCGCGATCGCGGCCTGGAGCTGGTACGAGCCGATCGATCCCCGGGACAGCGTCGCCGAGACGAGCGCGATGCCCTCCGCGATCAGCCGGCGATCCCAGCGGGTTCGATCCTGCTCGTCGAGCGGAATCAGCTCGCCGCTCGCCCCGGTCCGCGCGGCGCGGCGGGCGTCGGTGAGCAGCATGAGCGCGAGCAGCCCGGCGACTTCCCCATCCTCCGGGAGCAGCGTCTGGGTGGCCCGAGTCAGCCGGATGGCCTCGTTGGACAGATCGGCGCGGTGCAGTTCGGGGCCGATACTGCTCGCGTACCCCTCGCTGAAGATCAGATAGAGCACGTGCAGCACCGCGCTCAGCCGCGCCGCACGCTCGTCCTCGGTGGGCATGCTGAACGGCACCCGGGACGTCTTGATGCTCTGCTTGGCCCGGCTGATCCGCTGCGCCATCGTGGCCTCCGGGACGAGGAACGCGTTGGCGATCTCCGCGGTGGTCAGCCCACCCACCGCGCGCAGCGTCAGGGCGATCGCCGACGGGGGCGTGAGCGCGGGGTGACAGCACATGAAGAGGAGGAGCAAGGTGTCGTCCTCCTCCCCGATGCCTTCACCATGAGGCGGCACCAACGCCTCCTCGGCCGACCGCTGGCTCGCCACGGCGTCCTCACGCCGGCGTCTCGCGAGCTCGCTGCGTACGACATCGGTCAGCCGCCGCATGGCGACCTGATAGAGCCAGCCGCGTGGGTTGGAGGGGATGCCGTCCACAGGCCACTGCGCCGCCGCCGCGATCAGTGCTTCCTGGACCGCGTCCTCGGCGGCGGCGAAATCGCCATGGCGACGCGCGACGGCGCCGAGCACCCGGGGCGCGAGGTCGCGCAGCAGGTGCAGGGCGGTGGAGTCGAGTGGCTTCAAGTCCGGGGGTTTCGCCGTCAGGCGTCCGGGGGTGGACCGCTCATGACCTGGCGCACCTCGATCGGCATGGTCAGCGGCGCACCATCGCGTCCAGGCGCGGCCGAGGCCTTGGCCGCGATCTCGTGCGCGCGCTCGGGCCGGTCGACCTCGACGATCCAGTAGCCGGCGAGGAACTCCTTCGTCTCGGGGAAGGGACCGTCGGTCACCGGCGGCGCGCCGCCCTTCCCCGCCCGCACCACCCGCGCCTCGCCTGGCGGGGCCAATCCCTCGCAGCCTACCAGCTCGCCGGCCTCGGTGAGCTCCTGGTTGAAACGGTGCATGAAGGCAATGTGGGCCTGCAAGTCCTCCGGGGCCCAGGTGTTCACCTGGTAGTCGCCCGTCCCGCGCGGCGCGTGCATCATCAGCATGTACCTCATGGCTCGGTCTCCGTGTCGGGGTTGGCGCCGTGGATCGGCGCTTGTATTGAGGAGTCGGAGCCGCCGGCGCGCTCTCTACATCGCCATGGAGAGCCGGGAAGGTTCGTCGTTGTCATCCCGAGCGGAGCGATCGATCGGGTTGCGGAGCGAGTGACCCACAGGGTTCACACGCAGGCGTCGGCCGATCCCTCGCTCCGCTCGGGGTGACAACGACGGCACGCATTGCTCCGCCGGATGAGCCTGTCAGGTCATCCGGAGCGCGCGATCCTTCCAGTTCCACCATTTCAATAGTTCAGGCCTCGGTCGCGGCGTCCGCGCCGCGTAGACCGCACAGCGGAAGGTGTAGAGCACGCACGGATCCTGGCGGACGCCCCGAAGCCGGCCCAGTTGGACGTACATGCGTTCGGGATCGCGGCGCTTGAGGTCCGCGACCCGCCGCAACCCCAAGTCCCGGAGATCCTGGGCGAGGCTCGGCCCGATGCCAGGGAGGGTTTGAAGCTCGTCCGTCCGGGGGCGGCGTTTGGCGGTCACGGAGGTTCCGTTGCGGCTTACGTGGCGGGACAGGCGTCGTTCCGGGTCACGCCCTCGCGTGGGCTCGGGCGTCCATCCGGCGTGAACGGTTCCGTAAAGCTGAACGCGTGCGCGGTGGACCCGTGCTGTTCCAGGTGCGCCAGGCGTGCGACGGCCTCCGCGACCGTGGGCCGATGCCCCTCGGGTACGTACCACATGGCCACGTACATGCGCTCGAATCGCTCGAACCACTCGCGGCGACGTCGCATGACGGCTGCGTGGTCGCTCCGATAGACGTACGCCCGCACCGCGCCCAGATCGGTCCAGACCGAGAGGTTGATCAGCACCCGCATGTCGGCGTAGGGCCGGACGGCGGTCGCGTCGCCATCCTCGGTCTGGAGTCGCCAGACGAACCCCGGGCTCCGGTCCGCCAGGGCATTGATCTCGGGCAACTGGGCGACGAACTCCGCCATGATCGGTTCGGTCATCTCGCCGCGTGCACGGGCGATGTTCACCTGGGCCAGATGGAAGGTGGGCTCGGTCATGCGCTCCTCCTCAGGGTGACAAAGAAAATGTACATCAACCCGCCGGCAGCCCGAGGTCCCCCAGCGGTTGCCCGGCCGCACAACGCGGACACTCGTCCGGAGTCCAGAGCTGGTACTCGCCGCGAGCTACCCCCTCCACGGCCACGTGCTCGCGCGTGAAGAAACCCGCGCCGACATCGCCCAGGATCAGGAGTGCGGCAGCCGCGACGGGCACGGCGCCATGAGCCAGAAGCTCCGCATACGTGCCGCGCAGGGCCGACCCGGCGCTCATCACGTCATCGACCATGGCGACCCGCCGGCCGCGCACCCGACCCCGATACGCCCGCGGCAGCTCGTAGCGAATTTGGTAGAGGCGGTCGGCCCGATCCGCGGCCCTCGACTCGGTGAAGCAGAACTCTACGTCGAGCGCGTGCGCCACGAGTTGGGCGAGGAACGCGCCGCCAAGCAGCGGGCCGCAGATCACGTCGGGTGCGTGGCGGCGCAGCTGGTCGGTCAGGTGCGCGACGAACGGCGCGATCCGCCCGGGGTTCGCGAAGAGCGCATCGAGATCCAGCCAGAGCTCGCCGTGGTGGCCCGACTCCAGTTGGAAGTGGCCTCGCCGGGCATCGACCAGGTCGAGGAATGCGGGGAGTATCGGCTCGGCCATCGGCATCTAGCGGCCGTGCGGATCCAGGCTCGGCCATGGCTTCCGGTCTCTGACGTACGTGTCGAGCCATTGCAGGATCAGGCTGTCGACGTCCCCCCAGTATTCCGTCAGGCCGTGATCTCCGCCTTCGAACAGCACCAGCCGGAACGGATGACGGGTCTCGTAGAGACGCGTCGCCATGCGGAGGGCTTGCGACGCGTCGACCCTCCAGTCGCCGGTCCCGTGCAGCATGAGAATGGGCGTTCGTTTGTGGAGCCGGTCCGCCCAGTACACGGCTGAGCGCGCGCGCAGCGCCGAGTCTTTCGTTGCCAGGTAATCCGGTATGAGCTCGGCGAAGACGCCGCTCTCCATGTCCGGGCGGTGTCTGATCGTGTCGAAATGGTCGGACACCCCAGCACCGATGACAGCGGCGCGGATCCGGTCCGTCCTCGCCAGGGCGAGGTAGGTCATCATGCCGCCGCGACTCCAGCCATACATGCCGATGCGACTCGTATCGACATCGGATCGGGCATCGAGGACTGGCAGCAGATTGAGGACATCCTCGACGTCGGCACCGCCGAACTCCTCGCGGCCTTCGCCGCCGTCGTTGCCCCGGTACTGCGACGCCACGACGATGTAGCCGCGCGCCGCGAGGTCCGAGAGCTCGATCAGGTTCCGCAGCCCCAACTGGCCGAAGTCCCGGTTGCCACCCCGGTTGTAGATGAGTGCCGGGTATCGCTTGCCACGCTCGGTACGAGGCGTGAGGAGGTAGCCCACGACCCGGTATCCGCCGCTGGCGTAGCCGATCTTCGTGACCCGCACGCCGGCGCCTCGGAGGCGGTCGAACCCTGGGCCGAACGCCTTGCGCGCGCGCGCCTGCCGTTCGGGTCCGAACGTCGAATCCGCTCGCTTGACCTCCGAAAACCAGGCATCGATGGTCTTGTGAGGGAGCCGGTAGGGCTCCTGAGTGAGGACGGTGCCATCGGGCACCGTTGCTGCTTGCTGGCCGCATACGCGGGAGTTGGTGACCAGGAGCGTGGCCAGGACGGCGAAGCAGATACGCTGCACGGCGGGGGCCTCCCGATGCGACGGATGCTCTATGCGTCGCCTATGTGCACGGATCAGGCAGCGGCCGGCACCAACTGTCCGCAGTGATGGCGGGTATGGATCTCCTGCAGCCGCACGAAGTCCGCGAGCGGCAGTCGGCCGAACATCGGGTGATCGATGGCCGGTGCCCCGGCGGCCCCCGCGTCCGTCTCGAAGGCCTCGATCGCGGCCCGCAGCCGCTCGAGCAGCACGTCCGGTGCGGCCGGCGTTGCGCTCGGCCGGAACGGCTCGGGCGATTTGCTGCCCGGAACGAAACGGCCGCGCCGGAGCACCGGCTGGAGCAGGAAGCGGCAGATCAACGGCCGCAACAGGCGCGGCGCGGCCATCCCGGACGCGGTGCCGTGCAGCACGGCGCGATTGTATTCGTACGCCCGGGCGACATGCTCCACCACCTGGCCCGGTGACCACTTGCCGGGGGCGCGCGGGCGGCGCCATTGCGGCGCTGGAACGTGCGAGCCGCCGCGAGAAAGGCGTCGACGGCTTCGCGGTGTGTGCGGAGCGTCGTGTGGAGGTCAGCCATGAGTGGGTCGGGAGCTGGTGGCATGGCACTCCTTGCTGCCGCCGATAGTGCATGGATCGATCGCCCTGCGCTTGCAGCTGCACCCCGGTGTGGCGACGACCCGCATCGGCATCTATCGCTCGTCGAAGCACGCAGAGCTGGCCTGCACCACTTTCGCCGCCTCGCCGGCGCCGACGAACCGGAGCCGGATCGCGGTGTCCGGGCAGACCTCGGCGGACGCGTTGAACACGAATACCTCCACGGTATCCGCGTGTCGCCGGCCAACCCACGCTTGGGCGCGGCGAGCCCACGCCTCGAGCGGGCGGTGAGGAGTACGCGCAGCCGCCAGCGCCCAGGCGACGGCGGCGCCAGAGGCGGACAGGTCCGCGAGCGCGGACGAGTCCTGACGCAACGCGGCCTGAACGTACCGCCGAGCCGGAAGTGTGTAGCCCGACCCTGGCCAGTCGGCGGAGTACGGCTGGCGCCAGAGCACGACCGCCGCCAGCCCGAGCAGGACGAGGATGGTGAGGTACAGCGGAGTTCGACCGTTCGTCATGGATCCTCCCCCGCCGCCGGCTCGTCGCTCCCCGCATCCAGGACCTCGAAGTGCGTGACGGTCGGCTCCAGCTCCAGCAGGTAGCGCTTATCCTCGGGATAGTAGCGCGCCCGAGTCACGTCCTCACCGGCAAACGCCTGGATGCTGGCCCACGAGTCCCAGAGGGTGGTCAGAAGGTAATGGGTGACGTCGGCCTCTTGCCGGCGAAGGACCTGCACCCCGCGGTTGCCCGGGGTGCGCCGATAATCGGGCAGGCCGCTCCGCAGGAGGTAGGTATGGTATGCGTCCGCATCCGCCGCGCGCACCCGGCCATGCCACTGGCGTGCGATCATGCCGATCTCCCCGGTGTGCCGCCACGTGACCTTCCTCCAGTGCGCTTCATTGCGGGGACGTCCACATCAGACGGTTCCGGCGCGTCGCAGCGTGCCGATGGCGGGCGGTACCAAGGCCCAGAAACCCGTCATGGGCTCGGCGAGGATGCCGATGCCGGCCACCGCGAGCAGCGCCCAGCCTGCCCACTGCGGCAGCGGGACGTCGGCGGTTTCGAGCCGGTCGAGGAGCCCGCCACCGAACAGCAGGCCCCACCCGCTTACGACGAACCAGAAGCTTAACTCACGGTCCGGATGCCCGGCTAAGGTATTCCAGACGCCGCTGCTGAGCATCCCGGCAAACGTCCTCCGATACGTGAAGAGTCCCAGCGCGATATGCAGGACTCCGATGGCCATCAGCCAACGTCCGATCCAGCGCTTGCGCATGCCGGAGCCTCTCGGGGTAC
>JACCSZ010000429.1 GCA_013812695.1 Gemmatimonadales bacterium
CAGATCCAGGCCGAGCAGGCCAACGACCTGGCCGTCCGGTGGAACTGCAAGGCCGGCAAGTGCGGATCGTGCTCCGCCGAGGTGAACGGCAGTCCCAGGCTCATGTGCATGACCCGGCTCAACGAGCTGCCGCTCGACCAGCCGGTCACCGTGGAGCCCATGCGCGCCTTCCCGCCGGTCAAGGACCTGGTGACCGACGTGTCGTGGAACTTCCGGGTCAAGACGCGAATCAAGCCGTTCAAGCCTCGGGCGCCGGACGCGGCGGACGGGACCTGGCGTATCGCGCAGGCGGACGTGGACCGGGTGCAGGAATTCAGGAAGTGCATCGAGTGCTTCCTGTGTCAGGACGTCTGTCACGTCCTCCGCGAGCATCACCTGCACGACGAGTTCATCGGGCCGCGCTTCCTGGTGCACGTGGCCGCGCTGGAGATGCACCCGCTCGACACCGAGGACCGGGTCGAGGCGCTCCGGCGGGCGCACGGCATCGGCTTCTGCAACATCACCAAGTGCTGCACCAGCGTCTGCCCGGAGCACATCACCATCACCGACAACGCGATCATCCCGCTCAAGGAGCGGGTCGTGGACCAGTTCTACGACCCGTTGGGGAGGGTGCTGAAGCTGTTCAGCCGAGGGGAGGAGGCGTGACGAACGGGTACGAGCTCAAACGGATCTCGAGCGACAGCATTCCCGCGGCGCTGCAGAAGGCGGAGCGGTATCGGATCATCAACGACCCCTCGTCCGCCGAAAGCATCTGCCTCGACGTGCTTCATGTGGACCCCGGGAACCAGGAGGCGGTGGTCACGCTGCTGCTCGCGATCACCGATCAGTTCGCCGAGCGGCCGGCCG
Source organism: Gemmatimonadales bacterium (assembly GCA_013812695.1). Taxonomy (GTDB): domain Bacteria; phylum Gemmatimonadota; class Gemmatimonadetes; order Gemmatimonadales; family GWC2-71-9; genus CAVVWJ01. Next base: position 847 of record JACCSZ010000429.1, read on the forward strand.
CGGGCGACCGGCGCGCCCGGGAGCTGTTGCCCCGGCTGGAGGACGAGTACAAGCGGCTGTACTACGCCGGGGTCGTGGCCGAGCGGGTCGCCAAAGCGCATCTCCGCCGCGGGGCGACGGGGTCCGGTGAGCTGGCCTACCATGGATTCCGGGAGGCGATGGACTGGTATGAGAAGGCGGCGGCCCGTCGCCTCGCCGGAAACGACGAAGCCATTCTGCGCTGGAACACGTGCGCCCGCATCCTGGCGCGCGACGAGCACATCAGGCCTCGGGCCGAGGAACCGGCGAGCCCCGGGTCGGAATAGGGCGCCGCTGCCGGAACTCAGCGAGCACCCGATGCCGGCCGGGCGAGCCGTCGCCGCACCCACCCGAGCGCCTGCTCGAGCACCTCGTCGCGGCCCGCGCGGATGCCGGCAATGGTCGGACGCGCGAGCAGATCGGGCGTGAGCCCCACGCGCTGGAGCCGGGTGCCATCGATCGCCTCGACGCCCTGCCCGGACAACCAGAGCACGATGCGGCCCGGCACGACGAGCGTGGTCACGTCGCCGTTGGCGCCCGCGGTCGGGGTCCCGATGAACCGGGTGCCGTTGGCCGCCCGGAAGAACAGGCCGGTGTGCTCCGCCTGGCTCTGAGTCATCTCGTCGATCAGCATGACGGTGAGCCCGTGGTAGCGCGTGCCGTCCGTCGGCGGCAGCGTCTGGACGAAGGTCGAGGTGGTGGTCTCGGTCGTGTCGCGCCACATCGGTTGGGCACGATAGAAGCGCGCCGCCGGCACGTTGACTCGGTCGGTGAGGCGCGGCGCGATCGGCCAAGCCGTCCCCTGCGGGTACCCGCGCATGTCGAACACGATCGCCCGGGTGTCGGCCAGCGCCGCGAACATGCTGTCCACCATGGTGGTCGAGAGCCGGTCGAGATCCACGTACCCGATGTCTCGCGAGAGCCGCCGGACGATGGGCCCGCTGCGGTTGCCCGCACTGCTCGTCCGGAATTCGGCGCTCCGCGGCATGCTCACCGTCCGGACGCGGCCGTCTCCACCGCGCACCGTGACGGTGACGGTCGAGCTGTCCGGCCCTCGAAGCAGCCGGCCGGCAGTCTCCCGTTGCCATGCTTGAGGGGTGGATGCGGAGAGGTAGCGTCCCAGGCGAGCCATCCGCGCCTTCGCCGGCTCGCCGTCCACAGTGAGGATGACGTCGCCGATCTCCATACCGGTGGCCCGTGCCATGGCGCCGGTCTGAAGAAGTTGAAAGACCACGGGCTGTCCCTGGACCATGCGGACGCGGACGGCCGGACGTGCGCGGCCCAGGTAGGCCTCGAGCGCCGGGCTCTCGACGAAACCGTGCGAGTCGTGGATGTGGGTCCACATCTCGCTCACGGCCAGCGCATACTCGAGGGAGTCGCGCGCACCCTCGAGGCGCGGCAGAGCGGAGCGGAGCACGGCGTCCCAATCTTCCGCGATCAGCGGTCGGTAGGCGTAGAAGAACCGGACCACGGCCCACATGCGGTAGGCGGCCAGGAGGCGGTACGGCGCGGCCGGGTACGGCGTCGCGTCGTACTGCCGCTCCGGGAGCGGCTCGCCCGGTGGTGGGGGCGACGGTGGTCGGCGATCACCACCGGTCCGGTTCGTCAGGGCGAGCGCCGCCGCCAGCGCCGGATCCTCGCCGGGCCGTGAAGCCGGCGGAACGATCGTGTCGGGGACGAACCCGGCCCGGCCGTCGGCGTGCACGATGTCGGTGGTCCGGATGACCGCGTACAGTCCTTCCCCGATCCCAAGGCGCATGGATTCGACCGCGGGTCCCTGGGAAGCGCGCCCTTCCATGACGATCCAGCCGAGGCCGGCCGCCTGTAGCCCCAGGGCGACGGGCGGCAGCCGGGACGCCTCCGAGATCACGAAGACCATGGGTCGCCCCGGCCCGGTATCGGCCGGTTGGATGAGGTCGTCCCGCACCGTGTAGTCGCCCGAGAAGTAGCCGCCGCTGGAGCCGCCGGTCATGGGAGCAAAGCCGGAATAGTACCGGCCGCGAAGTACGGGCGGTCGGACCGGTCGGCTCGTGAGGACGCGATCGAGGCCGGAGGAACGGAGGATACTCATGACGGCGGGGTCGTCGCCGGTCGCCCCGGTCCGGAGGTCCACGATGACCGCCCTCGCACTTCGAGCGCTGTCGCCCATCGCGGCGAGCCGGTCGAGCACGGAGGGATAGTCGGCGAGGTCGGCGTAATTGTGCGCGACGATCAGCCAGGTTCCGTCGGCCAGCCGGCGCCCGCGTGGTTCGGGATCGGTCGGGCTGATCTTCCCTGGGGCATCGGCGGTGGTCACGCGTGTGACGGGATCGTTCAAGACGTCCAGCATCCGCTGCGCCGCGGCACCGAACGCCTCCGTGCTCGAGTTCCCGTCGACCGACGGGATGGTCGCGACCAGTGCCGAATCCCAGTCCCTGGGCTGGTAGCCCAGCGCCGGGTGGAAGTACTTGACCGTTGCCCACAACCGTCCCAGCGCCGTCAGGCGGTCGAAGCGGATGCTGTCGGGGCTGGGCCGCTGGGCAGCGGCGGATGTCGCGCAGGCCAGCGCGACGATGAGGTGGCCCAGGTGGAATGGGCGCATCGATCTGCTCCCGGGGTGGGTGGCCGGTCGCGCGTGGGTGCTACGCTCGTCGAGGCGAGGCGTGATGACCGGGACGCTCGACACCACGCCGGTACGGCTCGGACGGCGGGCCCGGGGTGACGAACAGATCGACGCCCAGCATCGTGCACGGACCGAGCACGATGTTGCCCGGCACCACGGAGAGTTCCAGGTCGCGGTGTTCAGCCGGTGCGGGCCGCGTGGATCACGCCGGGACCCCCGCGATCGCCCGCCGCGGAAAGCGGTGCTGCAGCAGCGCCGCCATCAGCCCCTCGATGGCCGCCGCCGTCTCGCCGACGACCACGCCGTCCGCCGCCCCAACCTTCCCCACGGCGCTGGCGTCCAGCAGTGCCCGTCCCTCGCCGATGCACGCGATCGGCTTGCCGTGGCGGTAGGCCTCGTTGATGAAGTGGATCGCCAAGCCCGACGTCGCCAGCTCCGCGGCCGATGCGCCACCCGGCACGACCACGGCGTCATAGACGACCGACGGGGCATTGACGGCGGCGCGATTGACCTTCTGTGACTGCCCTGCGGAGTCGGCGATCGTCCCTGCCCGCGGGGCGATCAGCTCCACCAGTGCCGCTTCGGCCGTCAACGCGTCCGTCACCGCCTTGAGCTGCCGGGCGTCCACGCCGTCCCCGCCGAGGATGGCGATCTTCCGGCCCTTGATGGTGTCGCCCGGCTTGTCCTGACTGAGCGCCGGCGACGAGAGCCGCTTCGCCTTCGGTTTGAGCGGCCCCGACGGCGTCGGCGCCGACGGCGTGGGGTTGGCGGCCGTGCCCACCGGTGCCACGGCGATCCCCGTCTGCTCCGACACCGCCTGGGCCAGCGCGTCGGCGACGTTCACCAGGATCTCGTTCATCACGTGATGCCGCACGTCCTCGCTCTCGACCTGATTCAGCTCGAACGCAAACGCCTCGGCGATGTGGGCTTGTTCCCAGTCCGACATGCTGTTCCAGAACTGGGTCGCCTGGCTGAAATGGTCCGCGAAGCTGTCGCTCCGCGCCCGGATCTTCTCGCCGTCCACCCGCTCGGCGTAGCTGACGAAGGCGTCGGCGGCCCCGGGCGCGTGCATGGGGCAACCGTCGCCGAGCCGGTTGGGGAAATACGACACTCGGCCCGAGTTGATGGTCACCCTCCCCATCGCGTCGCGCTGGTTGTTGTGCACCGGGTTGAGCGGACGGTTGATCGGCAGCTCGGCGAAGTTGGGGCCGACCCGGCGGAGCTGGGTGTCGAGATAGGAGAACAGGCGTCCCTGGAGCAGCGGATCGTTGGTAAAATCGATGCCCGGGACCACGTGCCCGGTGTGGAAGGCCACCTGCTCGGTCTCCGCGAAGAAGTTGTCGGGATTCCGGTTCAGGGTCAGCCGTCCGACCCGGCGCACCGGCACCAGCTCCTCGGGAATGAGCTTGGTCGCGTCCAGCAGGTCGAAGCCGAACGCGAACTCGTCTTGCTCTTCCACGATCTGGAGGCCGAACTCCCATTCCGGGTAGTCGCCCCGCTCGATCGCCTCGAACAAGTCCCGGCGGTTGAAGTCGGGATCCTTGCCCGAAATCTTCTGCGCCTCGTCCCACACCAGCGACTGCACGCCCTTGAGCGGCTTCCAGTGGAACTTGACGAAGCGGGCCTTCCCCGCGGCGTTCACGAGACGGAAAGTATGGACGCCGAACCCCTCCATCATCGCGAAGCTGCGGGGGAGGGCGCGGTCGCTCATCACCCACATGAGCATGTGGGTACTCTCGGGTGTGAGCGACACGAAGTCCCAGAAGGTGTCATGCGCCGAAGCCGCCTGGGGGATCTCGTTGTTGGGTTCGGGTTTGACGGCGTGGATCAGGTCGGGGAACTTGATCGCGTCCTGAATGAAGAAGACCGGCATGTTGTTGCCGACCAGGTCCCAGACGCCTTCGTCGGTGTAGAACTTGACGGCGAACCCCCGCACGTCGCGCGCGCAGTCGCTCGAGCCGCGGGAACCGGCCACGGTGGAAAATCTGACGAAGACCGGCGTCCGTCGGGAGGGGTCGGTGAGCAGCCCGGCCATGGTGAGGTCGGACAGGTCCTCGTACACCTGGAACACGCCGTGCGCCGCCGCCCCGCGAGCGTGCACCACCCGCTCGGGTATCCGCTCATGGTCGAAGTGCGTGATCTTCTCGCGCAGATGAAAGTCGTCGAGCAGCGTCGGCCCGCGGACGCCGGCCCGGAGCGAGTTCTGGTCGTCGGAGATCTTGAGACCCTGATTGCTGCTCAGGATCTGCCCCGGTCCGACGGTGTCGCCCGCCAGGTCGGCGGTTTTCGCGGTCTCGCCGTGGAGCGACTTCTGGTCGGCCGGGGACGAGGACTGGCCGGCGGTGCGGGCCTTCGGCGGCTTGGCGCCGCGACTGGCTTTTTTGGGCATGGCAACTCCGAGGGGGAACACGATGCGCGCCGCCCGCAGGGCAGCGTGCTGCAGGATGAACGGTGCGGCCGTTGCCGGCCTACTCGGCGGCGACGTTGATGCGCTCAGCCAGTTTGGTGAGCGCCTTGTCCGTGGCGCCCTCTTCGTCGAGCGTCTGCTGGAGCATCCGCGCGTGGTCCTTATGCCCCATCACCTTCGCCCAGGTGCGCACCGTACCGTAGCCCGCCATCTCGTAGTGCTCGACGTGCTGCGCGGCGGAGATCAGTCCCGCATCCAGCACGTCCGCTTCCGGCTTCTCCTTGATCAGGTCCGCGCCTTCTTCCAGCAACCCTTCCATGCCGACGCACTTCTTGCCGCGCGGGCTGGCGTCGAGCGACTTGAGAATGCGCTCGAGCCGGCGGACGTGCTCCTGCGTCTGCCGCGCATGCTTTGCAAACCCCTTTTTGAGCGCTGGCGCCGTGGCCGCCTTGATCATCTTGGGGAGCGCCTTGAGGATCTGCTTCTCCGCGCTCCAGAGGTCCTTCAACTCCTC
>JACCSZ010000433.1 GCA_013812695.1 Gemmatimonadales bacterium
ATGCCCGTAGGCGCGGGTGCGCCGAACGCCACCACGATCCCGCTCCCGATCCGAGCCGCCAGCGAATCGCGCCGCACCGCATACTCGGCCGCGCCGATGGACTGTGCGGCGAGGGCAGCCGGGAGGAAGAACGGAATCAGCGACGCGCGTATGGCTCGGAATGACGTAGAGGTGTGCATGCGCCTCAGGGAGCGACCGGTTCGAGCAGCAGGTCCTGAAAGTCGAAGCTGAAATCCACGGCCGGCGACGCCGGCGCCATCTTCACCTGGTCGATGCGTCCGTCCGGATCGAGAGCGAACGTCACGTAGGCGTCCGCGCGCAGCTCGCGGTCGCGCCAGCGAGCCACGAAGGTGTCGTGCTGCCAATGCTGGAGGTCGCCCACCATCGACGGCGTGCGCGTCATCCGGATGACGAGCCCCCCGTTCTCCTCGGCGATCGCCACGTCGCCGTACCAGACGTCGCGGTAGGTCCCGCCGTACCCGGTGAGCGGCAGCGACGGTCCCGAGGTCGAGTCGCGCCGGCTCGCGGCCTCGGAGGCGAGCTTGGCGAGCTGCGCCCGGTTCCGCCGCTGCAGCGTGTCGTAGATACCGACGTAGTCGGGAGCCCGCACGCCGAGGTAGTGATCGAGCACGCGGTAGGCCAGCGCATTGAACGCGTACCCGGACTCCTGGTTGGTCAGCACCACAACGCCAAGCCGAAGCTCGGGCAACATGGCGACACGCGAGAGATAGCCGGGCAGTCCGCCGGTGTGCGTGAGCAGAAGCTTGCCGCGATAATCGCGGGTCTCCAGGCCGAGCGCGTAGCCGTTGACGTTCGGCCGGAGATGGGGCAGCCCGGGCGGTGCGTCGGAGATCGGCTCGGGCGTCACTTCGCGCCAGATCTGTCGCGCGCTCGCGGGCGAGTAGAGCCGCGACCCGTCCGCCACGCGACCCGAATCGAGCTGCACCGCGACCCACTTGGCCATGTCCTCGGCGCCCGACATGATGCCGCCGGCGGGGTTGGTGTTGTCGCTCAGGAACGGTGCCACCGGCCGCACGGTATCGTTCACTTCCGCGTGCGGAGTCGCGACGTTGCCGGGGTGGGCCGCGGCCGAGTGGTGGACGTCGCTGTGGGCCATCCCCACCCGGTCGAGGATCCGGCTGCGGACGAATTCCTCCCAGCGCTGCCCGGACACCGCCTCGATCACCTCGCCTGCCACCAGGTAGAGCACGTTGTCGTACGCGTACGCGCTCCGGAACGACGTGACCGGCTTGATGTACCGGAGCCGCCGGGTGATCTCCTTCCGGTCGTACGTCGACGGCGGCCACCAGAGGAGGTCGCCGGCGCCGAGACCAAGGCCGCTACGGTGCACGAGCAGGTCGCGCACCGTGAGCTCCCGCGTCACGTACGGATCGTACATGGCGAACCCGGGCAGATAGCGGATCACCGGCGCGTCCCACTCGAGCTTCCCTTCCTCGACGAGCAGAGCGAGCGCGGTAGCCGTGAAGACCTTCGTATTGGACGCGATGCCGAATCGGGTCCGCGCGTCGATGGGGGTCGGCTCGCCTAGGCGGCGGACTCCGTACCCTCGGGCCAGGACCACCCGTCCGTCCTTGACGATGGCGACGGACGCACCCGGCACCGTGAAGGTCCGGAGCACGTTCGCCACGTAGCGGTCGAACCCCGGCGGCGGTGCGGCCGGCTTCTGGGCGATGACTGGCGAGGGGATGAGGGCGCACAACGCGTGGGCCGCCGTGAGCGCGGCCGCCAGGCGGAACCTGAGGGTGGGTATGAGCATGGTTGAGAACGTGCCGGCTCGCGCGGGGATTGGCAAGCGGTGTGGCGGTATACTTCGAGGGGTCGGACCATTTACGCCTGCGAAAGGAGTCGGCCCTGCCCCAACGGATCGATGACGACATCCGCGTCACCTACCTTGTCCGCGCCGCCGCCGCCGACATCGCCGAGCGCGCGGAGGCGCTCATGCTCGAACAGACGGTTGAGCTCCCCCGCGCGGTGGCGGCGCGGGATCCGTGGGTGGCCGCGCATCTCTTGGGGCGCGTCGACCAGATCGCCGCCGCCACCGCCGGCACGTATCGCGTGACCATCGCGCAGCCCCTCGCCACGGCCGCCGGCGACCCGGCGCAGCTGCTCAACGTGCTGTTCGGCAATTCCTCTCTGCAGCCCGACGTCGTGCTCGCGGACGTCGATCTGCCCGGCGCGGCATTCGATTGGCTGCCGGGTCCGCGGGCCGGAATCGCGGGGCTCCGGGAGCTCGCGGGCGTCACCGGCCGGCCCCTGCTCGCGACGGCGCTCAAGCCCATGGGGCTGCGTCCGGCGCAGCTGGCGTCGCTGTGCGCCACATTCGCCCGCGCGGGCAGCGACCTCGTGAAGGACGATCATGGCCTGGCCGACCACCCGTTCTGCCCGTTCGAGGCGCGCGTCGAGGCGTGCCTGGGTGCCGTCGAGGAGGCGGCGCGCGACACCGGCAGGCGCGCGCTGTACGTGCCCAACCTGATCGGGACGCCGGAGCGCATGCGGCGGCAGATGGAGTTCGCGCGTGAGGCGGGCGTGCGGGCCGTGGTCGTCTCGCCTATGCTGACCGGCCTGCCTTTCCTGCACGAGCTGGCGTCGCTCGCTGACGGGCTGCCGATCGTGGCCCACCCCGCGTTCGGCGGCGTGCTGCGCGCGCTCGAGCCGGCGCTGTTCGGGAAGCTCTTTCGATGGTTCGGATCGGACGCGGTCATCTTTCCGCACGCGGGGGGACGGTTCAGCTACGGACCGGACACCTGTGCCGCGCTGGCGGCCGAGTTACGGTCGGCGCATCCGCGCGTGCGTCCCGCCTTTCCCGTTCCGGCGGGCGGCATCAGGGTCGAGCGCGTCGCCGCGCTGCTCGAGTTCTATGGGCCGGACTGCATCCTGCTGATCGGGGGGAGCTTGTACGACGCGGGCGACGCACTCTTCGACCGGACGCGGGACCTGGTCGAGCAGGTGACCCGAACGGCGGCCGCGGAGCCGGTGCAATGAGCGAGCACGTGCGGCAGACCGAGCCGTTCCGGTGGGAAGGCATCGCGGTGAAGCCGTACAAGGCCGAGGGCGCCCACTTCGCCGGGATCACGCGGCAGACGCTGTTCGAGGGTGGCGACGGCCTCGCGTGCCAGCTCCGCTACTTCGAGGTCGCGCCGCGGGGCTGGTCGTCGCTCGAGCGGCACCAGCACGCGCACGCGGTGATGATCGTGCGCGGCGCGAGCCGGGTGTTGGTCGGCGACCGGATCGTGGAGGCGCGGACGCACGATCTCGTGCGCGTGCCGCCGCGCACGTGGCACCAGTTCCAGACCGCGGGCGACGAGCCACTCGGCTTTCTCTGCATGGTGGACTGCGAGCGCGACGTGCCCGAGCGGCCGGACGCCGCGGCGCTCGCGCTGCTGCGCACCGATCCGGCGATCGCCGCGTTCATCCGGATCTGAGCGGCGCCCTGGGAGGTACCAGCGACCATGGATCTCACCGGCATTCATCATCTCACGGCGGTGTCCGCCGCCATCCGCGACAACTACCGGTTCTACACCCAGACGCTCGGCATGCGCCTGGTCAAGCGCATCGTCAACCAGGACGACGTGAGCGCCTACCACCTGTTCTACGCCGATGCGGGGGGGTCGCCGGGAACCGACCTGACCTTCTTCGACTGGAAGATGCCGCGGGAGCGCCGCGGTACGCAGAGTCTGGTGCGGACCCATCTGCGCGTCGCGGGGCCGGCATCGCTCGAGTGGTGGGCGGGACGCTTTCAGGAGCTCGGCGTCC
>JACCSZ010000001.1 GCA_013812695.1 Gemmatimonadales bacterium
TACGACAGATCCGTTCGCACAGGTCCGGAAAGTCGATCCCTGCCGCGCGCGCCGACTGGGGGAGCAGGCTGGTGGCCGTCATGCCCGGCAAGGTGTTCACCTCTAAACAGAAGAGGTCGCCCGCCGGTGTCAAGCGAAAATCGACTCGCGAGTAGCCGCCGAGCTTGAGGGCCTCGTGCGCCAGCAGGCCCAGCCGGCCGCACGCGGCGGCTTGGGCGGGGGGGAGGTCCGCCGGGAAGATCTCCTCGGACATGCCGGGGGTGTACTTGCACTCGTAGTCGAAAATCTCGTGCCGCGGAATGATCTCCCCCACCGCGAGGGGCCGCCCTTCGAGAATCCCCACCGTCAGCTCCCGGCCCGGAACGAACCGCTCGATCATCACCTCGTCGTCGTATCGCCGGGCGAGCACCACGGCGGCCTCGTACTCCTCGGCGCGCTTGACGACCGTCAAGCCCACGGTGGAGCCCTGCTTGGACGGCTTGACCACCACGGGCCACCCGAAGTCCCGGTCCACCTGGGCCGCGTCAGCCGGGGCCATCACCCAGTCGGCCGTCGGCACCCCGGCGGTTCTGAAGAGACGCTTTGACACGTCCTTGTCCATGGCCATGGCGCTGCCCAGCCGGCCGCTGCCGGTGTAGGGTACGCCCACCATCTCGAGCAGCGTCTGCAGTGTCCCATCCTCACCCCGGCCTCCGTGGAGTGCCAAAAACAGCACGTCCGCGTCCCGGACCACGGCCAGGTTGCCGAGCCCCGACAGGAGCAGACCGCGCTCGAGCGCGTGGAGTCGATCGATCGAAGGGGGCGTCGTGCCCACCGAGCCGGACAGCAGCGAACGCTCGTCGGCTTCGGAGATGTAGCCGCGAGCGGTATCCACCACGGCCACCTCGTGCCCTCGGGAGCGCAGCGCCTCGATGACCTGGACGGCGGACGCGATCGCGACGTCGCGCTCGGCGGAGGTGCCGCCGGTGAGGACGGTGACCCGCATCAGCGGGACCCGATCAGTTGCTGCAGCACGTCGTAGCGGCTCACGATCCCGACCAGCTTGCCTTCCCTCCGGACGAGCGCCGCGGGGTGCTCGCGGGAGAGCATCGCGCCCACCCGGTCCGTGGGCGTGCTGGCCTCGACCTCGGGAAACGGCGGGTCCATGACCTCGCTGACCGGCCGGTCGAGCAGCGCGGGCTGCGCCAGCGCCCGCGTCATCAACGTGCCTTCGATCAGGCCGCCCACCGACTGCCCGTTCTCGAGCACCGGGATCTGGCTCACGCCCCACGTGCTCATGAGCGTGAGCGCCTGCCGGACCGCGGCGGCAGGCGCCACGCTCACGACCGCCGGCGCGTTGGAGGGGCGCCGCGCGAGCAGTTCCTGGACGGTGGTCCGGATGGTCTCGAGCATCTGGTTCTCCTGCATCCAGGCATCGTTGAACTGCTTGGACAGATAGCGCTCGCCGGTGTCGCAGAGGATGGTGACGATCAGCGCCTCGGGGTCGTCGAGCTCGCGGGCCACGTCGGCCGACAGCGCCACGTTGAGCCCCGCCGAGCCGCCGACCAGCAGCCCTTCCTCGCGGGCGAGCCGGCGCGCCATCGTGAACGACATCTTGTCGGACACCTGGCGGAACTCGTCGACCCAATCGAACCAGACGGTGGTGGGGATCTTGTCGCCGCCGATGCCCTCGACCTTGTACGGGTGCCCCTCGCCCATCGTTCTGGTCTGGTGGTAGTGCGTGTACAGCGATCCGACCGGGTCGCCCGCGATGACCCGGATCTTCGGGTTCCGCTCCTTCAGATATTTCCCGGCGCCGCTCACCGTGCCGCCGGTGCCCGCCGCCGCCACGAGGTGCGTCACCCGGCCGCCCGTCTGCTCCCAGATCTCCGGACCCATGGTGGCGTAGTGGACCGCCGGGTTGATCTGGTTGTAGAACTGATCGGCCAGCACGGCGCCCGGGGTGTCCCGCACGATCTGCCTGGCTTTCATGACGTAGTGGTCGGGATGATCCGGCGGGACGGCCGTCGGCGTGACCACCACCTCCGCCCCGTAGGCTTTGAGCAACCGCACCTTCTCGGTCGACATCTTGTCCGGCATCGTGAAGATGCAGCGATACCCCTTGATGCTGGCCGCGATGGCCAGACCGACACCGGTGTTGCCGCTCGTGCCCTCGACGATCGTGCCGCCGGCGCGGAGCTCGCCGCGGCGCTCGGCGTCCTCGATGATCGCCAACCCGATCCGGTCCTTGACCGACCCGCCCGGGTTCGTGTACTCGGCCTTGCCGTAGATCGGCGTCCGCAGTCCCGCGCCGATGCGCGCCAGCCGGATGAGCGGCGTCCACCCGATGGTCTCGAGCACGGAGTCGTAGGGACGGAGATGCGGATGGATCATGGCGCGCTCTGGCTCCGCGGGCTCCGGAAGAGGATCGGCTGCAGGAACGCCCCCGCGACCGGCCGGCCGCCCCGGCGCGCCGGCGCGAACCGGAGTGCCGCCGCTCCGCTGGTCGCCGCCGAGTCGAGCGCCGGATACCCGCTCGACTCGGCGACACGCGTCGAGTCGGGCTCGAGCCTGCCCATCGAGTCGGCGTACAGCCGGAGCAGCACCCGGCCCTCGATGCCTTGCTCGAGCAGCGGCACCGGGTAGTCCACCGGCGAGACCGGATTGATGGCGACCGGCGGCTGGTCGGCCTCGCTCGTGGGCGCGGCCGGGACATTGGTGGAGAGCCGGAAGCTCCCGTCGTCGTCGCGGCCGCACGCAGCCGCGGACACCAGGCCGGCCAGCGCCGCCAGCCGCGCGCGGGTCATCGCCGATCCTCGGCCCGGCGCTGAAGGTCGGCCAGGCGGTTCAGGGCCTCGAGCGGCGTGAGCGCGTTCACGTCGATCAGGCGCAGTTCCTCGACCATCGGATCCGGGCTGGACGGTTCGCCGAACAGCACGAGCTGCCCGGGATCGCGCGCGGCGCCGGGCGGCGGCCCCGGAACCATCCGGTGCTCACCCTCGAGGGTGCCGAGGATCTCCCGGGCCCGCCGCACGACGCCGTCCGGCAGCCCCGCGAGCTGGGCGACGTGGATGCCGTACGACCGGTCGGTACCGCCCGGCTCGAGCCGATGGAGGAACACCACGGTGTCGCCGGTCTCGCGGACGGCCACGTTGTAGTTGCGCGCGTGCTGGAGCCGCTCGGGGAGCTGCATCAGCTCGTGATAGTGAGTGGCGAACATCGTCTTGCAGCCGACCCGGTCGTGCAGGTGCTCGGTGACGGCCCACGCGATCGCCACACCGTCGTACGTCGACGTGCCGCGGCCGATCTCGTCGAGCAGCACGAGGCTCCGGGGACCGGCGTCGTGCAGGATGGCGCTGGTCTCGCTCATCTCGACCATGAAGGTCGACTGCCCGCGCGCCAGGTTATCGCTCGCGCCGACGCGGGTGAACAGCCGGTCCACCACGCCGACCGATGCCTCCGCGGCGGGAACGAACGCGCCCAGTTGCGCCAGCACCACGCACAGGCCGATCTGCCGAAGAATCGTGGATTTCCCCGCCATGTTGGGCCCGGTGACCAGCGCCACGCGCTCGGCGGCGGTGAACCGCGCATCGTTGGGGATGAACTGCTCGCGCGCCATCATCCGCTCGATCACCGGGTGCCGGCTCTCGCGCAGCACGAGATCGAACCCGTCGTGCACCTCCGGCCGGACGTAGCGTCCGGTCACCGCCCGGTCGGCAAGCGCCGCCCAGACGTCGAGCCGTGCCACCACGCGCGAGGTCTGCTGCACGCGCCCGACGCCCAGCCCCACCGCCGAGCGGAGCGCGCCGAACAGCTCGGCCTCGCGCGTCGCCATCCGGTCCTCGGCACCCAGCACCCGCGCTTCGTAGTCCTTCAGCTCAGGCGTCACGTAGCGTTCGGCGGAGGCCAGCGTCTGCCGGCGCTCGTAGTCGGGCGGGACCTTGGCCGCGTGGGAGTTGGTGATCTCGAGGTAGTAACCGAACACCTTGTTGAACCCGACCTTGAGCGACGAAATCCCGGTCCGCTCGCGTTCGCGCTGCTGCAGCGAGGCGATGTACTGCCGGCCGCCGTCCCGGAGTGCGCGGAGCTCGTCCAGCTCGGCGTCGTAGCCCGGGCGGATCACGTTCCCGTCGATCAGCGCGGCCGGTGGCCGCTCCTCGAGCCCGCGTGCCAGCTCGGTCGCCAGGTCGCCGAGCAGGTCGAGCTCGTTCACGGCATCGGCGAGGGCCGTGGCGTGCCCGCCGCGCGCGGGCGCCGCCGCCGGAAGCGTCGAGGCCGCGAGCGCGCTCAATGCTTCCGCGACATCCGGCAGTCGGAGCAGGGAGTCGCGCAAGGCACCCAGCTCACGCGGGGTGGCGCGGCCAGCGGCGGCGCGGCCGGCCAGCCGCTCGATGTCGCGCACCCCGTCCAACGCCTCCCGGAGCCGGCCGCGGCCCC
>JACCSZ010000003.1 GCA_013812695.1 Gemmatimonadales bacterium
TTCTTGATCGTGTTGCCCTCGCCCTTGCTGGCGAGGATCAGCTCCGCGGCCAACCGCTCGGCCATGGTCTTCTCGGTGCGCGCGCGGGAAAACGAGATGATCCAGCGCATCGCCAGCGCCGTCCGGCGGTCCGGCCGTACCTCGACCGGGACCTGCAGGGACGCGCCGCCGACGCGGCGGCTTTTCACCTCGAGCGTCGGCTTGGCGTTGTTCACGGCCTGCTTGAAGACCGACACGCCAGGCTGGCCCGTCCGCTCCTCGATCATGTCCATCGCGGAGTAGAAGATGCCCTCGGAGACGCTCTTTTTGCCTTCGAACATGAGGTTGTTTACGAACTTCGAGACCGTCTGGCTGTCGTACCGGGGATCGGGCGGCACGGGCCGCTTGACCGCCTTGTTGCGCCGGCTCACTTCTTACCTCCCTTGGCGGCTGGAGCCGCGGCGCTGCCGGCGGCCTTCGGCCGCTTGGCGCCGTACTTGGACCGGCTCTTCCGGCGATCGTTCACGCCGGCGGAGTCGAGCGTGCCCCGCACGATGTGATACCGGACGCCCGGCAGATCCTTCACGCGTCCGCCGCGGATGAGCACGATCGAGTGCTCCTGGAGATTGTGACCCTCGCCAGGGATGTAGGCCGTGACCTCGAAGCCATTGGTGAGCCGCACGCGCGCCACTTTCCGGAGAGCCGAGTTCGGCTTTTTCGGGGTGGTGGTATACACGCGCGTACAGACGCCGCGCTTCTGCGGATTCGACTTGAGCGCCGGAGCCTTGTCCTTGGCCTCGACGTCTTTCCGGCCTTGCCGGATGAGCTGATTGATGGTCGGCATAACCCTGAAGCTTGAGTTGCGCGAATGACCCCGTTTTTGGGGTAGACCTGCAAATGTAGATTCGGTCTCGGGTTAGGTCAAGGCAGTTCCGGCGCGATACCTTTGGCCCGCACCTCGGAAGGGGCTGCCGCGGGTGGACTCACCGCGACACATGCGTCGCCGGAGAGTGAGGTGGGGTGGGACAGATCAACCTGAGAGGCGATTCGGCTAGATGTCAGGCCCTGAATGCAACCGTAAGGGCCCTCATTCGACAAGGAGCACGGCCGTCCGACTCCGTGACGCGGTGGTCACTTCACCAATCGAGTGTCCGGGTACGCCGCATACCACCCGAACCAGAATGCCCGGTGCGCCGGGAGTCTCGCGAGTCTGGTGCCGTCGCTGCGCGTGAGCGCCGCCTCGCTCACAGTCCAGCGGGCGCCATCCGCATCGACCGCCGTGGTCCCGCCCCACGAGACAAACCGCCGTCCCCCGCTGGCATAGACCCGATTCGCGCCCGACCCGTCGGTCAGGACGACGAACTCTACCCGGCCGATTCGATCCTGGTACACCGGGCGCCGGCTGAGGAAGCCGGCCGAGATCGCGAGCGGCTCGCGCGCGCTCCCCGGGACGCGGAGCGCCAGGATCTCCGCCTTGTTCGGCAATCGATCGTCGAGCCTCGGCACGCCGAACATCAGGCGGTCGGTCGCGAAGTAGTCGCGGTAGGCCACGCCTTCGCCGTAGTCGCGCTGGTGACCCGTGTCGAGCGAGAGCACGCGGGTGTCGGGGTGGAGTTTCCGCCATTCACCCCAGGTGGTAGTCACCACGAACAGCGGCTCCAGCTCGATGCCCCGGCCGACGAGCGGCCCGACCACCGGCGTCCCGGTGAGTGTCGACCAGAGCGACTCGGTCGCCCGATCGTACATGAGCTTGTTGGAGCGATAGAGGAACCCGCTGGTGCCGAGGACGTGGTGCGTGCCCTGCACCGTCGCGCGGTAGAAGATCATGGAGCCGCAGAGGGTGCAGTACACGCCGTTCAGCTCCTCGCCGCCGATCCGGTCGCGGACCATCTCGTGCCAGGCCATGATCCGCTTCGGGTAAGCGCGGACATCGCCTTTCCATTCGATGCCGAACACGACGTCACCGTCGCCGAGGTAGGCCGCCTCCCCGGCCGGCAGCAGCTTCGGATGGTCGAGCGGCGGGATGCCGTCGCGCCTGACACCGCCCCACCGGATCTCGTCGAGTCGAATGGCCGTCTTCGGAGCCTCGTCGAAGTACGCACGGAACCGCGGGTCGATGGCTTCGTAGAGCGTGGCCTTGAATTCGGAGTAGTCGGGATGGGTTCCCGGATCCATCCGCCAGATCCATTCGTACCAGCGGTCGAGCTCGGCGCCGAAGCGCTGACCCGAGCCTCGCCGGAGCAGTTCGAGGATGCGGGCCTGGGTTGCCGACGGCGCCAGCACCACCAGCTCCAGCAGCATCGTCGCGTAAGCCGCTCGCCACCGCTCGGCGATGTGGGTGGCCGCGGTCACCGCCCGGCGGTCGTCGCCGCC
>JACCSZ010000008.1 GCA_013812695.1 Gemmatimonadales bacterium
AGTTTCACGGCGCCGCGGACGATCGCGGGAACGTCGGTCAGATCGTGGTGCGCGTGCCGTTCAGCCACCGAGTGCATGCCGGCTCCACCAGAGGGATGAGGGTCGAAGTATACGCAGCGGTCGAGGACGCAGCCAAGGGGATATCACGTAGCCCAGGCGAGCACCACGGCCACATCGGTCACGGCCCATGCTCCGAGGGCGCGATACATCCCCCGCTGGTGATCGGCGGGCGTGAGCCGCTCCCACCCGCGCCGCCACGGAACGAGCACGACGGCCCATGCGCCCATGGCGACGAACACGGCGCCCCAGCGCCAGAGGTCACCGCCCGCCAGGCGCCAGCCGGCGCGCACGCCAGCGGCGGTAAACAGCCCGAACGCGAGCGCCGCGGCCGCGAGCGCCGCCGTCAGGCTGCGCCGCACTCCCAGGATGCAGGCGAGGGTGAGGTCGCCGCGGCGCGCATCCTCGTCGAGCTGGTAGAGCTGGGTGAGCGGATACAGCGCGGCGAACAGCGGGCAGAACGCGAGCAGCACGAGCCCTCGCGCCGGATCGAGCGGGAGTCCCGTCGATGCCCAACCGGCGTACGGCGTGAGCGTGCCGAAGCCCCACATGTTGATCACCCAGTCCGCGCCGGCTACCGCCTTGAGCCGAAGCGGCGGGACCGAGTACGCCAGGGAGAGCACGACGCACACGCCATAGGCAGTGGCGTAGGCGCGCCCCAGGCTGAGCGCAAGGATCTGGCCCAGCGCCATCAAGCCCACGCTGAACGCCGCGAGGTGCCGGGGGGGCAGCGGCGGACGCCGGAGGTACGCCACGTCGCCCTCGTCCCGATCGAACGCGCTGTTGACGGCGAGCGTGCCGCCGTTGAGGCAGACCACCCAGAGCGCCAGCCCCAGCAGCGCCGGACCGAGCCGCACGCCCGTCCCCGCGCCGGCGAGTCCGACCGCGAGGACGTACCCGACCGCCGTGTGCGCCGCCATGATCGGCCACTCGGCGGGGCGAAGGTGCAGGAGATAGTCGAGTCGCGGGCCGAGCAGGCGATAGCCGGCCGCGCGGGCCGCGCTCACCACCGGAGCCCGAGATGGCCGGCCGCGAGCTGCAGTCCGCGCAGCGTCAGATCGGGGTCGGTCCGCTCGATGGTGGCGGAGAGCGGAGCTACGACGCCGGCGAGCCCACCCGTCGCGACGACCATCGGGCGTGCTCCGCCCGGCCACTCCGCCCGGATGCGTCGCACCAGCCCGTCGACGGCCTCCGCCGTGCCGAACAGCACCCCCGATTGGATGCACTCCTCGGTTCGGCGCCCGATGGCCCGGTTCGGCGCCAGGAGCGCCGTCGCCGGGAGCTTGGCGGTGCGCTGGGTGAGCTGGTCCGCGGCCGTGCGGAGGCCGGGCATGATGACGCCGCCGAAGAACCGGCCGTCGCCGGTGATGCAATCGAAGGAGGTGGCCGTGCCGAAGTCCACGACGATCGTGTCCGCGCGGTACAGTTCGATCGCGGCGAGCGCGTTCACGATCCGGTCGGCGCCCACGGTGAGCGGCTCGTCCACATCGAGCCGCACAGGGAGGGGCGACCGCGCGTCGATCTCCGTCGCCTGGCACCCGGTGGTCCGTGCGACGCCGGCGACGATGGCTTGCGTCGCCGATGGGGAGACCGAGGCCACGCAGACGGCCCGCACCTCGTCAGGGGACTTCCCCGTCCCGGTGAAGAATTCGGTGACGGCACTGCCCCATTCGTCGGGGGTGCGTCCGGGATTGGTGGTCAGGCGCCACCGGGCCTCCAGTGCGGGCCCGCGGAATAACCCCACCGTGATTTCGGTGTTCCCGATATCGAGGGTCAGGAGCATGGTCCAAGCTCCGCGGGTGTTGGCGTCGCTGCCAGCACGATGGTCCCGCTTCGCACCGTCACGATGGCGCCGTCCAGTCGGCGCACCCGGAGCGCGCCATCCGCTGCGATGCCGTCGGCCGTGCCGGCCACTGGCCCTCGGACCGCGCGTCCCGCGAGCCAGTCGCGGCGCGCGAAGCGCGTCTGCTCGCCGGAGGAGAGCGGTCCCGCGGCGGCATCCACCGCGCGGAGCGCCTCGATCACGGGGCCGGCCAGCGCCGCTGCACTCAAGCCGGGACACACCGCGGAAAGATTGGTAGCCATACCCTGGAGGCCGGTGTCCGGCCCGTTCGCGACGTTGAGGCCCAGGCCGATCACTACCCACGCCAGGGTCGCACCGCTCCACCGGGCCTCGCAGAGGATGCCGCCGGTCTTGAGGTCACCGAGCATCAGGTCGTTCGGCCACTTGAGGGCGAGCTCGGCCCCTTCGACGAACGGGGCGAGAGTTTCCACGGTGGCGAGCCCGGCGCGGAGGCTCAGCAGCTCGAGCGCGGCCGCAGCCGGGCGCGCCAGCACGCTCACCCAGAGTCCGCCCGACGGCGACGACCAGTCGCGCCCGCGCGACCCGCGCCCCGCGGTCTGTTCTCCGGCGACCAGGACGGTGCCTGGCGGCGCGCCCGACTGCGCCAGGTCGTGGACGGCGTCCATCGTTGACCCGACCCGCGCGACCCGGATGATCTGGGCGGTGCCGGCGCTCACCGGAGCAGCACCAGCAGAATCAGGCCGAGCGCGATTCGATACCACGCGAACGCCGCGAAGCTGTGCCGGGCTACGAACCCCAGGAACGCCTTGACGACGACCACCGCCGACACGAACGCCACCACGAACCCGACCGCGAACGCCGGCGCGTCGGCGGCGCTCAGCGCGGCCCGACTCTCGAGCAGATCGAACACCGTGGCCGCGATCATGACGGGAATCGACAGGAAGAACGAAAACTCCGTGGCGGCGCGGCGCGAGAGGCCGAGCGCGTACCCGCCCATGATGGTGGCGCCGGAGCGCGAGGTGCCGGGGATCAGCGAGAGTACCTGCGCCAGCCCGATGCCCAGCGCCGTGATCGGCTGCACGTCCCGCACCTCGGGCACCCGCTCCCGGGGACGCATGCGCTCGATGAGCAGGATCGCCACGCCGCCGGTGACCAGGGCCACCGCTACCACGATCGGAGTGAACAGCCGCGCCTTGATCCAGTCGTGCGCGAGCAAGCCGAGGCATGCGGCCGGCAGCGACGCGATGCCGATGTTGAGCAGGAACCGCCGGCTCTCGGCGTCGGTCGAGGCGCGCGTCACCACGGAGGTCAGGCGATCGCGATAGAGCCACACGACCGCCAGGATGGCGCCGAGCTGGATGAAGATGTCGAACGTCTTGGCCGCTTCGCCGGTTTGTCCGAGCCACGAACTGGCGAGGATGAGGTGGCCCGTAGAGGAAACCGGGATGAACTCGGTGACCCCTTCGAGCAGGCCGAGCACGGCCGCCCGGGCGAGCGCCTCAACGGACATGGGCACGACGACTCGCGAGGCTGCTCACCGGAGGACCTCCTGGTAGAGCGCTTCGTACATCGGGACGATGCGGTCCGCCGAGAACTCCTCCGCCTTGGCGATCGCCGCCCGGCACATCCCGGCGTGGCGCTCCGGATCGCGGAGCAGTTCGACCGCGCGGCGGCCCATCGCCTCGACCGAGCCCACCGGCTCGAGAATGCCGCTGACGCCATCGTCGATCACTTCGGGCAGGCCGCCGGCCCGGCTCGCCACCACCGGCGATCCGCAGGCCATCGCCTCGAGGGCCGCGAGCCCGAACGACTCGGTTTGCGAGGGCAGCAGGAACAAGTCGCTCGCCTGGAGCAGCGAGGCGACCGAGTCGAGCCGCCCCAGAAAGCGGACGTCGCCGGCCACGTTGAGCTCGCGCGCCTCGGATTCGGCATCGACCCGCTCGGGCCCGTCACCCACCATGATGAGCGTGGCCGGCATCGCCCGCCGGATCCGCGCGAACACCCGGACCACGTCCTTGACCCGTTTGACCTCGCGAAAGTTCGAGACGTGCGTGATGACCCGTGTGCCTTCGGGCGCCAGGCTGCTCCGGGCGCCCGGCTCCACCGGGTGATACTCACGGAGGTTCACGAAATTGGGTATCACTCGCACGTCGGAGGAGACACAGCCGAACGCCCGGTAGGTCTCGTCCCGGAGGGAGCTGGAGACCGCCGTCACCTCGTCGCTCTGCTCGATGGAAAATTTGGTGATGGCGTAGAAGCTCGATTCCTGGCCGACGAGCGTGATATCGGTCCCGTGCAGCGTCGTGATCACCCGCAGCGGCCGCTCGCCTTTCAGCATCTCGCGCGCCAGATACGCGGTCGTCGCGTGCGGAATGGCGTAGTGGACGTGGAGGATCTCGAGCCCCTCGCTGAGCACCACCTCGTGCTGCTTGGACGCCAACGCGAGCGTATACGGAAAGTGGTCGAACAGCGGGTAGCGACCCATCCGCGTTTCGACCTGGTGAAAGTAGATCCGCTCGGTGTACCCGTGCAGCCGGAACGGCGAGTCGTACGTGATGAAGTGGACCTCGTGGCCCCGCCGGGCCAGCTCGAGCCCGAGCTCGGTGGCGACCGCGCCGGACCCGCCGTAGGTGGGATAGCAGGTGATGCCGATCTTCATGCCCCGTTCCTATCCCAGATTTCGGCGATCTCGGCCGCGATCCGTTCCGGGGGACGGGTCGCGTCGAGCGTGAGCACCACCCCGCCGAGCTGGTGGCGGAACCAGGTCTGTTGCCGCTTGGCGTATCGCCGCGTGCTGAGGGTGATCGCCTCGGCCACCGACTCGCGCGGACGCCGCCCGTGCAGGAAGTCCACCGCCTCGCGGAGCCCGATCCCGTCGAGTCCCGGCGCGGTGGGACTGTGCCCCTCAGCCAGCACCGACGCCACCTCCTCGATCAGCCCGCGCTGCACCATGGCCTCGGCACGACGCGCGATGCGCTGGTGCAGCACCGGCCGCGGCGCGGTCAGGACAATGTACCACGGGTCTACGGCGCCCTGCGCGCGGGCGACTTCCTGCCAGTGCGTGAGCGGGTGGCCGGTGAGCAAGGCTACCTCAATGGCGCGGGCGGCCCGCTGCCGGCCGCCGCCCCGGAAGCCGGGGTCGAGGCGTCCCGCCCACCGGAGCAGCTCGAGCGGCTCCAGCCTCGCCGTGAACGCGTCGAGCGCGCGGCGGCGGGCCGGATCGAGCGCCGGCTCGCGGAACAGCCCGTCGGCCAAGGCGCGGACGTAGAGCCCGGTCCCGCCGACCACGACCGGGAGCTTGCCCCGCCCGCGGATGTCCGCGAGCCAGTGCTCGGCATCGCGCGCGAACTGGCCGGCGCTGTAGCGTGCGCCCGGTTCGACCAGGTCGAGCCCGTGATGGACCACCCGAGCCCGATCCTTCCGGCTCGGTTTGGCGGTACCGATGTCGAGCCGGCGGTAAATCTGGCGGGAATCGGCGGAAATGATCTCGAGCGGCCAGTGCGCCGCCAGCGCGAGGCCCACGGCGGTCTTGCCGACGGCGGTTGGACCCACCAGCACCGGGACCTTACCGTCGGCCAAATCGTCGCTCCAGCTCCTCGCGCGGCAGTTGGACGATCGTGGCGCGCCCGTGCACGTCGTGCGGCGCCAGATCGCTCGCGAACAGCCGGAGCAGCAGGTGCCGCATCTCGCGTTGCTCCAGCCGGTCGCCGGCCTTGACCGCCGCGTGGCAGGCGTAGCTCGCCGCGAACCGCTCGAGCCGGTTGGCCCAGCCGCCGAAGCGGCCACGCGCCAGGTCGGCGACGAGCTCCCGGAAGCAGGCGCCGGCATCGAATCGCGGGTGCGGCGACGGCACCGCGTGCACCACGACCGCCCGCCCACCAAACGCCTCGGCCTCGAAGCCGATCCGCCGAAGCTCGTCCCCGTGGCGCTCGACGGCGTCGAGCTCTTCGTCGGTCAGCTCGAGGGTGAGCGGCAGCAGGAGCCGCTGGGCCGGGGCGTCGCCGCCGGTGAGCTGCGCCATGACGGTCTCGTAGAGCACGCGCTCGTGGGCCGAGTGCTGATCCACGATCACGATACCGTCCGGCGCCTCGTACACGATGTAGGTGTCGAACATCTGGACGAGCGGCGCCTCGAAGCCGTGCGGGGGGGCCTGGTCGGCTGACGTCGGCACGGCACCGTCCGCGGGTGCGAACAGCTGGTCCATTGCGCCCTCGGCGAACGCCGCGGCGCCACTGCCCGACCCGACCGGCAGCGGGCGCCAGTCGCCCACGGGCGCGGCGGCCAGCAGCGCGCCCAACGCGTGGCGCACCGACTCCTCGACGACCCGCTCGACGCCGATGCGATCGCGAAACCGGACCTCGAGCTTGGCGGGGTGCACGTTCACGTCCACGTCCGCCGGTGCCGCCTCGATGCGGAGATACACCGACGGCCGGTCGCCGGGGTGGATAGCCGAGCGATAGCCGGCCTCGGCGGCGCGCACGAGAAACGGATCCTTGAACGGCCGGCCGTTCACGAAGAGCTGGGTGCGGCGGCCGGTCGGCTGCGCGTCGCCGGGGCGCTGGACGTACCCTGCCACCCGAAATGCGCCGGCCGCGTAGCTCACCGGTACCAGCGTGCCGGCGAGTTGGCGGCCCCACACCGCGGCCAGGCGTTCTTCGGGCTCCTGGTCGGGCGCCACGGTGAGCCGGCGCGTCGCGTCGGTCTCGAGCTCGAAGCCGACCTCCGGGTGCGCCAGCGCGAGAGTGGCCAGGATGTCGTGCGCCGCGCGGGTCTCGCTGGCGGCTGAGCGGAGGAACTTGCGGCGCGCGGGCGTGTTGAAGAACAGCGAACGCACCGTGATCGTCGTGCCGCGCTGGCGGACGGCGTCGGCGACGTGGTCGAGCCGGCCGCCGGTCACGGTGAGCGCCGTCCCGACCTCGCCGTCGCTGGTGGCGAGTTCGAAGCGGGCCACCGACGCGATGGCCGGCAGTGCCTCGCCCCGAAAGCCGAAGGTGGCGACGCCCACGAGATCCGCGACGCTCCGGAGCTTGCTCGTCGCATGCCGGTCGAGCGCCAGCACGGCATCGTCCCGGCCCATCCCGCCACCGTCATCGCTCACCTGGATGAGCGTCTTGCCGCCATTCTCGATCGATACGCGCACATGCCGCGCACCCGCGTCGAGCGCGTTCTCGACCAGCTCCTTGACGACCGAGGCCGGCCGTTCGACCACCTCGCCGGCCGCGATCTGGTCGGCTACGGCGTCCGGCAGGATGGCGATGCGGCGCGACATGGCGAGAATCTATCCGCCCACGGCGGCCACCGCCGCATCGGGCACCCATCCCCCGCGGCCGCCGGCAACCTCCACCAACAGCCAGCCGCGCCCCCGTCGCACGACGCGCACCGCGCTCCCGCCCTCGACCGGTGCTACGACGGGTGCCTGGCCATGCGGCGAGAGCCGCAGCGTGGTGCGATCGAGGACGATCGCGAGCGGGCGACGGTACCAGGCGCGGAGCGCCAGCCCGCCGAGCACCGCGCCGCCCGCGAACACCAGCAGCACCAGCCAGCGCTCGCGTATGCGCGGACGGCTCACCCACCCGAGCCAGCCCATGATCCAGCCGGCGGCGCCCAGGAGCAGCAGCTCTTCCGGCGTGACCGGCGGCGACCAGGTCCACCGCGCCGACGCCACATCGGACGGCGGCGTGAGCGCGAGCGCGCGTTGGACCGCGGACTCGCGCGGGGAGAGCCGCCTCGCGCGGAGCCAGGCCGCCTCGGCCCGCCCAAGCCGTCCGAGGCGATAGTACGTCGCGCCGAGGTTGTACCAGTGGCCGGTTACCGCCGGCTCGGCCGCCGCGCGACGCGCGAACGCATCGGCCGCGGCCTGCAGCGCACCCGACTCGTACAATTGCTCGGGGGCCGGCTGCTGCGCCAACAGCGGCGCGCCTGGACCGAGCGCCATCGCCAGCAGGACGGCG
>JACCSZ010000105.1 GCA_013812695.1 Gemmatimonadales bacterium
GCACATCCACGGCCGAACCGCAGGGGCGAGACGCCCGGGGCGGTCGCTCATCGGACCGGCGGTAGGGTGATCGCGATTGGCGGATCCCAGGAGCGGAACGTACCTTCCGTCAATCCGCAGGCACCGCAGCCGAGCACCTGGCCGACCCAGGAGGGACAGAAGCATGAGCGGAGTTCGAGTCCTCGTCGGTACCCGGAAGGGCGCGTTCGTGCTGACCGCCGACGGCAAGCGCGACCAGTGGGACATATGCGGCCCCTACTTCGCCGGCTGGGAGATCTACCACCTCAAGGGGTCGCCCTCCGAGCCCGACCGGCTCTTCGCCTCGCAGTCGAGCGGCTGGTTCGGCCAGCAGATCCAGCGGTCCGACGACGGCGGCGCCACCTGGGCCCCGGTCGGCAACGAGTTCGCGTACGAGGGCGTGCCGGGTACGCACCAGTGGTACGATGGCACGCAGCATCCGTGGCAGTTCGCGCGGGTCTGGCACCTCGAGCCCTCGCCGGCCGATCCGGACACGATCTACGCCGGGGTCGAGGATGCCGCCCTGTTCCGCTCGACCGACGGCGGCAAGAGCTGGCGGGAGCTGGACGGGCTGCGCCGCCACCAGTCGGGACCGTCCTGGCAGCCCGGCGCGGGCGGGATGTGCCTGCACACCATTCTGGTGGACCCGGCCGATGCCGACCGGATCTTCGTCGCCATCTCGGCGGCGGGCGCCTTTCGGAGCGACGACGGTGGGACGACGTGGCGGCCGATCAACCGCGGACTCCGGTCGCAGGGCATCCCCGATCCGGATGCCGAAGTCGGGCACTGCGTGCACCGGATCGCGATGCACCGGTCGCGGCCGGGCGTGCTGTTCATGCAGAAGCACTGGGACGTGATGCGGAGCGACGATGCCGGGGACACCTGGCACGAGGTCAGCGGCAATCTCCCGAGCGACTTCGGGTTCCCGATCGACGTGCACGCCCACGAGCCGAACACCGTCTACGTCGTCCCCATCAAGAGCGACTCGGAGCACTTTCCACCCGAGGGCAAGCTCCGCGTGTACCGGAGCCGGAGCGGCGGCCACGAATGGGAGGCGCTCACACGGGGGCTGCCCCAGCGCGACTGCTACGTCAACGTGCTGCGCGACGCGATGGCCGTCGATTCGCTCGACCCGTGCGGCGTGTATTTCGGCACCACCGGCGGCCAGGTCTACGCCTCCGCCGACGCCGGTGACCGCTGGGCGCCGATCGTCCGGGATTTGCCGCCCGTCCTGTCCGTCGAGGTGCAGACGCTGCCATGATCAGGGTCGTGCTCCCGCACCATCTCCGGACGCTGGCGCGCGTGGGCGATGAGGTCGAGCTCCAGGTCGCCGGCCCGGCCACTCGCCGCGCCGTCCTCGACGCGCTCGAGGCCAGCTACCCGGTCCTCCGCGGAACCATCCGCGACAGCGTCACTCTCGAGCGCCGCGCGTTTCTCAGGTTCTTCGCGTGCGAGCAGGACCTGTCCCACGAGCCGGCGGATGCCCCCCTGCCCGACGCGGTCGCCGCCGGGTCCGAGCCCTACCTGGTGGTCGGGGCGATGGCCGGAGGCTGAGCCTGAACTACTCCCACCGTTCCCTTGACGTATCGAACTGGGACAGTCCCCCATAGGATTTTTAGTGTTACGCTTGACCAGGCGCAAACGGCGTCACACTTTTTGCTGACGGCCCAATGGGAAGCGGCAATCCTCGCCAACTTTCCCACGCTCTCCCAGCACAACTGAAATCTCATACGGTGGAGTAGTCCGCACGACACCACCGCGCGCCCTGTCGCGGCGGCAGCAAGCTCACCCAGAGCGAGAGCTGGACTCGTCCATGATCCTGCCGTCATGCCAATGCGTGTAGCGCTGCCCCTGCTGGCATTCGCCCTGGTCCTGAGCGCGTGTGACGGCTCGGATCGTCTCCTCGCACCCGATCCCGCGATTTCGCGCCAGGCCGGACCGCGCCCCTCTGAATCGGTGATGTCGATCGAAGCGCTGGCGGCCAGCGGCTACACGGGCATCCCGTTCGGGGCCACGGGCCTGTTCACGGACCAGGCCACGCTCCGTTGGGGACCCGCGCCGTTTACCTCGAGCAACAACTACACCCAGCCCTCCACGATCGTGCTCCAACTCGGCTCGGCGGCCACACTCGGCCACAAGCTGATCCTGAACATGACCGGCGGCTCGCACGAGCGCTACAAGACCGCCGGCAAATTCGATTTCGCGAAGTGGAAAGCCGTGATGAACGGCTATGACACCCAGTCGATCAAGGACGCGGTCAGGACGGCGGTCGACGACGGCGTCATCATCATGAACAGCGTGATGGACGAGCCGCAGCTGACGAGCTGGGGCGGCAACGTCAACAAGCCCCTCGTCGACTCGATGGCCACGTACGTCAAGGGCATGTTTCCCACGCTGCCGCTCGGCACCGTCGCCCGATGGGATTGGCGACCCGACGAGCGCTATCAGGTCATCGACGCCATCCTCGCCCAGTATCAGTGGAACAAGGGTGACGTGGTCGCCTACCGCGACAACGTGCTGG
>JACCSZ010000068.1 GCA_013812695.1 Gemmatimonadales bacterium
CCCCTGGGGCACGTACTCACCTTCGGTCACGACATCCACCCGCTCCGGCCCGATCTGCGCGGTGCCCGCGGGTCGGAGATCGGTCAGCGCGATCCCCTCCAGTCCTAGCAGGTCACCGCGGGCCGGCGCGGCGATGTAGCCTTCCGACTGGTCGGACCCGCCACGCAGGATCAGGCCGGAGAACCGCCCGCTGTTGGGCAAGTGCCGGATCCAGGCATACGCGACCGCGACCGTGATCGTCAGGCTCGCCCCGAGCACGATGAGCGCCTGCGTGACATCTCCGACCGACGGGGCTCCGCCGATCAGCGCCAGGAGCACCGCCGCCGCCACCGCCGCCGCACCGAGCAAGCCGGCCGCACCGAATCCCGGCAGGACGAACACTTCGACGGCGATGGCCAGCAGACCCAGTCCCAACAGGATCACTTCTTCCCAGCCCGCCAACCCGACCAGGAAGCTCGACCCGAAGAACAGGCCGAGCGAGGCGAGGCTGATGAGCCCTCCGAGGCCGAATGCCCCGGTCTTGATCTCGATGACCAGTCCAAGCACGCCGAGCGAGAGCAGCAGGGGCGACACCAACGGGTTGGTCAGGAAGCGAACTACCTGCTCCGCCCAGTTGGGCTCGATGGTCACGACGCGCGCATTCGGCAGCCCGATGGCGCGGAGCAGTGCCGACTCGCTCCCGACCACCGCCTTGGCGTATCCCACGCGGAGTGCCTCATTGGTGCTGAGGGTGAGCAACCGGCCCGCATCGTTCACGCCCGGCACTTCGACCCGCTCGTCCACCATCGCCTCGGCGACGCGGGGATCCAGTCCGCGCGCCTCCGCGAGCGCGCGGAACTCCCCCCGCATGGCCGAGATCATCTTCTCGGAGGCCTTCACGCCCCCGCCGTCGACGGGGGTGGCCGCGCCGAGCACCGCACCCGGGCGCATGTAGATGCGCCGGGCCGACAGCGCGATCAGGGCGCCGGCGCTGTAGGCGCGCGGATTCACGTAGGCGTAGACCGGGATGGTCGAACCACCGACCGCATCGGCGATGCGCTCGGCGGCATCGATCCGGCCGCCAGGGGTGTCGATGTCGAGGTAGACAGCGGAGGCGCCGGCAGCAGCGGCCTCGGTCAGCCCGCGGGCGACGTAGGGCGCGAGACCGTTCTCGACCACGCCGGAGATGGCGAGGCGGTAGACCAGTGGAGCTTGTGCCGGCGCGGAGTCCGGACCGTAGGCGAGCAGGGCGAGCGTCAACAGCAGCCGGCGGCGCATCGCGAAACCTTATCGGGAGATCCCCGAAATCTAGCCGGATGCGGCTCAGCGTTCCATTCGGCGCTCCGTAGCCCGCGGGCGGCCCCTGGATTGGCGGGCGCGATCGGCCAGCCGCTCCCGCAGCAGCATGACGCGCGCGCGCTGAAATGGATCGAGGAAGGCGGCGAGCTCGGCCTGCTCATCTCGGAAGCTTTCGGCGTACCGCACCCGCACGGCCATCAGCTCGTCCGTCATCCTGCCAACGCTGTCTGGGGACGCGGCGACGCCCGGGCGCAGTTGCTCGCCGAGGGCCCCGCGCAGCACTCGTTGGCGAACCTCCAGATCCCGGCGCTGGGCGGCGTGGGAGCCGACGGTGGCGCGGAGCCGGCGCATCTGCTCGCTCGTGAGCTCCAAGTCGTCCCGAATGCGCTCCGCCACCCGCTCCCTCACGCGCCGCCGCAGCTCCTCCGCCCGCGGACGAACCGGGCCAGGCTCCTGGGCTGCCAACGACATGTCCGCCGACGTCAGCGCGAAAGCAAGGACGTATACGGCCGCGATTCGCATTATCCCTCCAATCCCGCCAGCACCGACTCCAGCTCGTCATCACCCGCCTCGTCCGGCCCCACGGTTTCCACATCCGCTTGCGCGAGCGGCTCGTCGAGAGCGCGCAGCATGGCATCGAGTTCGTCCACCGACAGGCTGTCGAGCTCGGGCATCGGCAGCTCCCATCGCTCCTGCGGGTTCGGGCGTGCCTGGGCCAAGGAGGAATCAGTCGGACGACGCGCCGGGCCGGGGGCCGCGGCAACCGGGCTGGACACCGCGAGAGGTTCCGTCGGAGCGGGGACCGACGAGGGTCGGTCGCCCTGTCCGGTCCACACGGCCAGCGCGACCGCGGCGGCGGCCGCGGCGATGCCGGCCCCAGCCCAGCCACGAGTGCGTGCGCGCTCGCGGCCCCGCTCGATGACGACTCGCTCGAGGATGCGAGCCGCCATGATCGCGGGATCGGGCGACACCACCAGGGACGCCCCCAGCCGAGCCGCAGTGGAGAGGATGTTCCACTCCGCCAGGCAATCGGCGCAGGCATCCAGGTGTGCTGCCTCGTCAACCGTCCACCCGGAGCGTCCGAGCGCCACGTCGGGCATCCGGTCGGAGAGTCTCGCGCAAACTGTCATCGTACCAGCTCCTTCAGCCGCCGTACGGCATGGTGATAGTGCACGCGGGCCGCCCCGGGCGTCGTGCCGAGCGCTGCCGCGATTTCCTTGTAGTCGCTACCCTGCTGCGCGCGCCGCAGGAATACTTCCCGCTGCAGCCTGGGCAGTCCCGCCAACCCTTGCCGAACCCGCAGCTCGGTCTCGGCGGCCACCAGGTCGGCATGCGGGTCCGCGTGGTCCGGCAGGTCGCGGTCCTCGAGCGAGAGCATCCGGCGCCCTTTCCGCTTCCGGAAGTCATCCTTCAGCAAGTTGCCGCCGATGGTGAACAGCCAGCTCCGTATGGATCCCTCGGCACGCCAGCCCTCCAGCGCGCGGAACGCGCGAAAGAAGGTTTCCTGCACCAGATCGTCGACATCGCCCGCGGGCGCCCCGGAGCCGTACAGGAACCGGCCGACAGCCGCCGCATGGCGGCGGACGAGCTCGGTGGCCGCCCGTTCGTCGCCGTCCCGGTAGGCCACGGCCAATGTCGCGTCTGTTGGTGGGTCGGGCGTCGGGCGCTCGGTCATCCGGAGACGGGGGACGATGGTTGGACGGCTCCGTTAAGCGGAAGTACTATTGGGTCCATGCCTCGACCACGGATCATCGCCCACCGGGGCGCGTCAGGATACGAGTACGAGAACTCCCGCGCCGCGTTCCGCCGCGCCGTCACGCTGGACGCGGACGGTGTCGAACTGGACGTGCACGCGACGCAGGATGGCGCGATCGTGGTCCACCATGACGCCGAGGTGCCCGGGTACGGACCGATCGCTCTGTTGACGCGCGACGAGCTCAGACAGGCGCGGATCGGCAACGGCGAGACGCTCCCCCTGCTCCAGGATGTGCTGGAGCTCGTGGGCGACTTCGACGTATGGGTGGAGGTGAAGGGGCTGCTGCCGGCGCAGCACGGCGCCCTCTTGGCGGTGCTGGATGCCGGGCCCTCGCCGGATCGCTACGCGGTGCACAGCCTCGATCACCGGATCGTCCGGCGCCTGGGGGAGGAGAGGCCGGCCCTCCGCCGAGGTATCCTGCTGTCCGCCTATTTGGAGGATCCGGTGGCGGCGCTCCAGGCCGTGGGGGCCACGACTCTATGGCAGGAGTGGCAGCTCGTGGATCAGGAGCTGGTCGAGCGGGTGCATGAAGCCGGCGCGTGCATCATCGCCTGGACCGTGAACGAGATCGGCGATCTCGAGCGCCTCGTCAGGCTGGGCGTCGACGGCTTGTGCGGGAACTACCCGGATCGCATCCGTGTGGCGCTGGCCGCACGGGACAGCGCGGCGATCCGGGCCCTCGGCTGAACCTCACATCGTGGTGGCGGCGGCCGGCTGCTCCTGCCGTGCTTCCGTCACCTGCCGGTCGAGCCGCGTGATCTCGGCCTCGAGCTCGTCGAGCCTTACGAGCAGGGCTTCTACCCGCCGCGGCTCGACGTCTCCGCCCCGCTCCCGCCGGTAGCACAGCATCCCGAGATCACGGGCGGTGTTGTCACGCTTCCGCCGCGTCCGCAGCAGCTCGATCTGCAGCTTGCCCTCGTCCAGTGCGGCCTGAGCCTTCTTGCCGAACGCCTCGAGCTCATGGTTGAGGCGATCGAACAGGGTCGACCTGGTCATCACTTCCTCCGGATCAGCGTGATAGGGCGCGCGGCGCTCCGCCCTGAAACATACACGCAGCAAACCGGGGGCATGGCAATCGCCACGCCCCCGCACCAGATCCTCGCGAGCCGCGGTTAGGACGCCACGGCCGCTGCAGCAGGGTACACCGAAACCTTCCGGCGATCCTTATCCTTGAACTCGAACTTGACCACGCCGTCCACCAGCGCGAAGAGCGTGTCGTCGTTGGCGCGGCGAACATTCTTGCCCGGGTGGAACTTGGTGCCGCGCTGCCGGACCAGGATGTTTCCGGCGACCACCTGCTCCCCGCCGAAGCGCTTGATGCCGAGAAATTTGGGGTTGCTGGTCCGTCCGTTGCGGCTCGAACCTACGCCCTTTTTGTGTGCCATGTCTTCCTCAACCGAGCGCGAGGTCGGTAATGCGGACCTCGGTGTATTTCTGCCGATGCCCCGTCTTGCGGCGGTAATTTTTCCGCCGCTTGAACTTGAACACGTAGATCTTGGGCTCCTTGCCCTGTTTCACGATCTCCGCCTCCACCCGCGCGCCGGACACCAGCGGCGTACCCGCGCGGATGGTCTGGCCATCGGACGAGAGGAGCACCTCGTCGAACACAACCTTCGACCCCGCCTCCGCCGTCATCAGCGGAAGTCGAATGGTCTTGCCCTTCTCGGCCCGAAACTGCTTGCCCGAGGCCCGGAAAATTGCGTACATGGCGTGCCCGTGTGCTGGGTGAGCGTCCAATTCAGCCCGCAAACTTAGACGGAGTCTGCGGTTGGGGCAAGGGTCGTCCGCTGCCTCAGGCCACCGCGTACAGCTCCGTCACGTCCCGCCCCGCAGGCCGGCTCATCAGCCGGAACTCGTCCAGCCGCATCATCGGGTCATCCCGAAGCTCGAGGTCGAGTCCCGTCAGCTTCGAGAGGGTCTGCAGCAGCTTGGGCTCGTCCTCGAGCAGATAGAGCGCGACCTCGGGATGGAGGCGGACGGCGAGCTGGCGTTCCCGGTGCTCGTGCCCGGCGCGTTTCAGAGCCCGCTCGAGCCGCCGGGCCACGACCTCGGGGGTGAACACGCGGCCGCTGCCACCACATGTGGGGCAGTCGGTGGTCATCGAATGCCAGAGCGACGGCCGCACGCGCTGCCGGGTCATCTCGACCAGCCCGAGGTCGGAGACGGCCAGCGCCTTGGTGCGCGCCCGGTCACGTCCAAGGTGCATGCGCAACTCCTGCAGCACCTTGTCCCGGTTGGACCGGGTTTCCATGTCGATGAAGTCGCACACGATGATGCCGCCGATGTCACGGAGCCGGATCTGCCGCGCGATCTCCCGGGCGGCCTCCAGATTGGTCCGAAGAATGGTCTTCTCGGGATCTTTCTTTCCCGTATAGCGGCCGGTGTTCACGTCGATACTGATGAGCGCTTCGGTCGGCTGTACGATCAGAGACCCGCCGGTGGGCAGCTCGACCCGGGCCTTGAAGAGATCGCGGATCTCCGACTCGATGTCGAACTTGTCGAACAGCGGCGTCGCTTCGGCGTACATGTGCACGCGGCTGATGAGCTCGGGGTCGATCTGGGTGAGGTACTGTTCGATTTCATTGTAGAGCTCGCGCGAGTCGACATGCAGCGCGTCCACCTTGGCGCTGAAGAGGTCGCGGATGATGCCACGGGTCAGGCTGGTCTCGCGCTGCAGCAACGCCGGTGCCCGGCGGACAAACGTCTTCTTGCGATTGATCTTCTTCCAGAGCGCGAGCAGCGAGTCGATCTCGTGCCGGAAATGCTCCTCGGTGACGCCCTCGGCCACCGTGCGGACGATCACCCCGCCCGCGTCGTCGGGCAGTAGCTTGGTGACCATCTCGCGGAGCTTGGCCCGCTGCTCGCGGCTCTCGATCTTACGACTGACGCCCACCTTGGACGCGTACGGCATGTACACGAGGAAGCGACCCGGCAGGGAGATCTGCGCGGTGACGCGGCAGCCCTTGGTGCTGATCGGCTCCTTGGTGACCTGCACCGGGAGTGCCTGGCCCTTCTTGAGGATGTCCTGGATGTTCGGGACGGCACGCCGCGGAGAGATCTCCCGCTGCCTGGCTTCACCACCGTTGGTCACCAGTTCGGTGGAAGCTGTAGTGCGTCCGCGCCGGCGCCGGTCTCGGCCACGCCACCCGGCCTTCCGCTCGCCCGGACCGTCGTCCGGAGCCACCGCGCCGGCCCCTTCGGCGACCTCACTCTCCGCCACCTCATCCTCGGCGACTTCGACCGGATCCTCGTCCTCGTCGGGCTCGAGCAGATCGGAGGCGTGGAGAAACGCGCTCTTCTCCAGACCGATATCGACGAACGCGGCCTGGATGCCGGGCAGGACGGCTTCGACCCGGCCGAGGTAGATATCGCCGACGGTGCGCCTGTGGTCGGGGCGGTCGACGAGTAGCTCGACCAGACGATCGTCTTCGAGGATGGCCAGTCGGGTCTCCCGCTGGCTGCCATTGATCAGGATCTCGCGCTTCAAGTCACGACCTCAGCCGCGGGGCGGAGCGCAGGCACGCGCCCCGGACCTGCACGCCGCAGCATATTGTGAAAGGAAAATTGGGCTCCGCAGGAACGCGGTGATCGTGCCAATTATATGTCGCGCCGAAGCTTACGGCAACTCAGTCGACCACCTGCCCCAGGATCTGGCGAGCGATGACCAGGCGTTGGATCTCGCTGGTTCCCTCACCGATCTCGCACACCTTGGCGTCGCGCATCATCCGCTCGACCGGGTAGTCCGTGGTGTATCCGTATCCGCCGAAGATCTGGACCGCTTTGGTGGTGTTCCGCATGGCCAGCTCCGAGCAGAACAGCTTGGCCATGGCGGCCTCCTTCTTGAACGGACGGCCGTGCTGTTTGAGCCAGGCGGCGTGGTACAGCAGGTGGGTGCCGGCCTCGATCTCGAGCGCCATGTCCGCCAGTTGAAAGTTGACCCCCTGAAAGCTGCCGATCGGCCGCCCGAACTGCTTGCGCACCCCGGCGTACCGCAGCGCCTCCTCGTACGCACCTTCGGCGATGCCCAGGGACAGCGCGGCGATTCCTATCCGTCCGGCGTCGAGGGTCTTGAGGAAGTTGATGAACCCGAATCCGAGCTGCCCCAGCACATTCTCCTTGGGCACCACGGCGTCCTCGAAGATGAGCTCGCG
The DNA here is from genome assembly GCA_013812695.1 of Gemmatimonadales bacterium. Classification (GTDB taxonomy): domain Bacteria; phylum Gemmatimonadota; class Gemmatimonadetes; order Gemmatimonadales; family GWC2-71-9; genus CAVVWJ01. Next base: position 7,186 of record JACCSZ010000068.1, read on the forward strand.
GGTGTCACTGGCGCGCCAACCCATCTTGTCTTCCTTCTTCCCCGCCCGCACTCCGGGGGTCTTGGCCAGATCTTCGGCGTGCCCCACGCCCAGCGACTTTGCCTCCGCCAGATCGACCGTGTCCTTGGTGACGATGAAGCTGGTGATGCCCTTGTTCCCCCGGCCGGGCTCGGTGCGCGCCGTGACCGAGAAAATCTCGCCGACGCCGGCATGGGTGATGAAAATCTTGGACCCGTTGAGGAGGTAGTGATCGCCTTTGTCCACGGCGGTGGTGGTGGTGCCGCCGGCGTCGCTGCCCGCCCCTGGCTCCGTCAGGCCGAAGCCCCCGAGCACGCGCCCGGAGGCCAGCAGGGGGACGTAGCGCCGCTTCTGGTCGTCGGTGCCGAATTCGACGATCGGCGACGTACCCAGATTGGTGTGGGCGCTGATGGTGAGCGCATGGCTCGCGTCGACTTTGGCCATCTCGTGGATCGTGATGTAGTACGAAAGCTGGTCCATCCCCGCCCCGCCCAGGTCTTCGCTCCACGGCACCCCGAGCAGCCCCAGTTCGCCCATCGCCTTGACGTTGTCCCACGGAAAGGTCGAGGAGCGGTCCAGTTCGCGGGCGACCGGTGCGATCCGTTCGCTCGAGAATTCCCGGACCATCTCACGCACCTGGAGGTGGTGTTCGGTGAAATACAGGGAATCATCCATGTGACGACCGGAGATCAGGAGGAAGTGGAAGCGCCGGCGATGGGAGTGTCGCCTCGATCCGTGGGCTCAAGATAATCATCGGGCGGGGCGGCGGCGATCATCGCGAGCAACGCGTCGCCGTACTTGGCCAGGGCTCGCGGCCCGAGCCCGGGGACCGCAGCCAGCGCCCGCGCGTCACGCGGGTGGGTGGCCAACAGCGCGTCGAGCACGCGGTTCTTGAGGACCACATACTCGGGCACTCCCGCGTCCCGCGCGACCCGGCGGCGCCACGCCTCGAACACGAGGCGGCGCGGACTCGTGGTGTCGACGGGTTGCTGCACCTGGTGTGATCCCAAAGCGTCGAGGATGGCCCGACCCCAGCGCTCCGCGAGCGCGCTCCCGACCCCGGCGACGTCGGCGAGCGCGGCGGCGTCTGGCGGCGGCGTACGGGCCAGCGTGAGCAGGACCTCGGGTTCGAGGATGGCGGCACCCCACGGTCCGCGGCGGGGAGAGAGCGCCGCGCGCAGGCGCGCGAGGCGCGTGGCGACGGCGGGATCGCGCGGTGGTTCGACGGTGCGGCCGCGACAGCGGTCGCACCCGGAGCAGCGGTCCAACCGCTCGCCGAAGTACCCCACGAGCGCCTTCCGGCGGCAGCCGCCCCCGCGCGCGTACTTTTCGATCGCGGCAATGCGGGACTCGGCGCGGCGGCGCCGCTCGAGCACGGCGGACCAATCGATCGACCCACGCTCCGGATGGAGTTCGTGCCTGAGCCGATCGGCCGAGGCTCGCACGTTGGCCGGCACTCCCGTGCACGCCTGCCCGTCCCGCCAGATGCGCTCGAGCAGCGGGCGCGGTGGAAATGTGACGTCGAGCTGACGCCGGTGCATCGTGGCGTCTCCGTCCCGCCAGAGCAGCACGCACCGAGCGAACTCGCCGTCGCGGCCGGCGCGGCCCGCCTCCTGGTAGTACGCCTCGGGGGTAGGCGGCAGGGTCCAGTGAACCACCAGCCGGATCTGCGGCTTGTCGATGCCCATGCCGAAGGCGCAGGTGGCGACGATCACGTCGAGCCGATCCTCGAGAAACGCCTCAAGCGTCAGGCCGCGACGCTCGCGCGAGAGTCCGGCGTGATACGGCGCGGCGCGGTGACCCGCCTGCGAGAGCGCCCGGGCGATCGCCTCGGTGACGCTCCGGGTGGGCGCGTAGAC
>JACCSZ010000108.1 GCA_013812695.1 Gemmatimonadales bacterium
TAGCGGTTGGAAGCAGCACCCCGCCGGGCACCTCCGTGCCGGCGGGGAAGGGCTTCACATCGGGCCGGCGACCGCGACCGGCGTCGAGCTGGCACCGGTCCCTCCGTAGCCGAGTTGCCCGGTAAAGCCGCGGCCCCAGCAATAACCGACGGCGGCGGCGGTCCTGCCACAGGTATGGGAGATGCCTACACTCACCTGGGCGAAGGTAAGGCCGCCCCCGGCGGCTATCGGCGTCAGGCGCGCCGTGGTCGTGCCGTCGCCCAGTTGGCCGTTGTAATTCGCGCCCCAGCAGTAGATCCGGTCCGAGGCGCTCTCCCCGCAGGTGTGCGTGTAACCCGCGGTCACGCGGTCGAAGCTATGCCCGCCCGCCACCGCCCTCGGCCAGAAGCTCAGATAGGTCTTGCCGTTGCCGAGCTGCCCCTGGGTGCCGTTGCCCCAACAGAAGGCTCGGCTCCCCGTCGTCACGGCGCAGGTGTGATCGGCCCCCGCGTCCACCTTCCGGTATTGGCGCGTTCCGCTCACCCGCGTGGGCTTGAGCCGCCGGCCGGCCGTGGAGCTGTCCCCGATCTGGCCGGAGCGGTTCGCGCCCCAGCAATAGACCTGATCGTCCGTGGTGACCCCGCACGAATGATGGTAGCCCGTGGTGACCTGGCGGAACGAGAGCGCGCCAGCCACCGCCACCGGCTCGAGGCGATTAATTCTCTTTCCGTCGCCGAGCTGCCCGTCGAGATTATAGCCCCAGCAATAGGCTCGCTGGTCCGGGTAACTGACGGCACAGGTGTGCAAGAAGTTGGTCTCGATTTGGCGGAACTGATGTCCCCCCGCGACCAGGACGGGTGTCGTCCGCTGGGTGGTCGTGCCGTCACCGAGTTCGCCGCGATCGTTGGCGCCCCAGCAGTAGGCCCGGTAGTCCGAGGTCACGCCGCAGGTGGCAGCGGCGCCTGCGCTGATCTGGTGGAAGCTGTGTCCGCCGACGACCGCCACCGGGAGCAAGCGATTGGTGGTCGAGCCATCGCCGAGCTGGCCTTCCCCGCCACCGCCCCAGCAATAGGCTCGGTTGTCGGTGGTCACGCCGCAGGAGCGGTCGTAGCCGCCGCTCACCTGATAGAAGGACAACGGAGCGGTGGCCGCGGTGGCGAGCGCCGGCGCGGCGGTTGGAGCCGTGGGCGACTCGGTGTCGTCTCCGCAGCCCAGGGCAGCGATCATCAGGGTCGATGCGAGTAGCGACACGGGACGACGGGTGAGCTGCACTCGCTGGTCGCGCATCGAGACTGAAGTCGACCGGGGCGTGGACGAAGCAGCGAACGGCATGGCGAGTTCCTCGGTCAGAGGAGCACCAGTCCGCAGGAGAAGCCCTCCCGCGTGCTGGCACTCGTGGGCGCTAGGTGGCAACGGTAATCCTCGAGGCTCAGCGGCCAGCTGACGGACCGGCCGGGGAAACGCCAGTAAGATGGGATAGCTCTATCAAGCGCCTTTCAAGCAGGACGCACGGGGTTCCTCGCCGGGTTGGTACCGCCCCTACTAACGAGGCCTACCAAGTTCTGCGGCAACGGCGCCACGGCGGGCCAGTGACCGACACTTGGCGGCCTATTGGATCAAGCGCGCTTACGGCCTCGCTGGTGCGCCGGAGCCGGATGGCAGCTTGTGACGGGCCTTCGACGACTCTGTGCCACCGAGCGAAAGACGCTGCCGGTCAAGGGGTGGCGTGCTAAACCGACATTATGCCGGCTCTCGATGGAGAACCGGGCGTCCGTGCCGCTCTTCCTGATGAAAGATGCCGGGAAATGCCTGGGGGGAAACCGACCCCGCTCCGTTCCACTTGGCAGCAGAACCCTGGAGAGCGAGTAGAGCAGTCCTGAGCCGCCGATGGCTGACGTGGTGCGCTACGGCTGGAATGCCTCTCGACCGCTCGACGGAAGGTCGGTGGGTCGATCGCGGGAAACCGGTAGAGCTCCGGCTCGATCCGCGCGAAGTACTCGAGTGCGCGCCTCCGGTCGACCAGCCCGCGCGCGAGCGTCTCGTGCACTTCCCCGAGCTGGCGTTGGATACGCTCGCGATCGGCTAACGCGCCCACTCGGCGGCCCGCTCGAAGCTGACGGCCAGTCGGCCGCTGACCACCCGAACTGGCGCTGAGGACCATAGAAACCCTTCGTACCGACCAGTTGAGACGCTCGTCGGCCCTTCAAACAGGTCGGTGTAGATAAACCGCCAACGCTCTTCCAGGAAGAGCAATCGAAATTCATCTGCCCCAGCGGAGGCGACCCCACACCGCGGAACGGACGCCTCCGCCCAATCGCCGTCAAGCTGGATAGCCGCCTGCTCGACCACGGCCGAGCTGTCCGAAGCGCACGCCACCGGCTCGGCAGCCGCACGCGAGGGTCCGCGGGCGCGGGACCGGTTTCCGGAAACCGTCTGGGGGCCTCCCGCAGCAGTCCGGCGCTCCAGTATCTTCGGCGATAGAACATAGGCGCCGAGAGCCTCCCAGTCCTTATGCGCCAGATTGAAGTAGAAGGCACGAAGGACCGTGCGAATCTGCGCACTGGCAGTCCGCCTGGGCGGCTGACCGCTGGGCGGCGGCTGGCAGGGCCAAGGCCGTCAGCATCCGACAATCGCGAATGCAGTTCGGCGAATCGACATATGGTCTCCTGTAGGGTGCACATGACGGAGAGGTCTATGAACGGCGCACGCGTTCTAGTTCTCGTACTCGTAGCGGCACTCCCGACCGCATCGACGAGAGCCCAACGGCCGAATCCGTTGGGGGCCGGAGCGCCTAATTCCGGCACGTCCCGTCCTGAGCCCACGGCGGCGGCTGAGACGTCCCTGACACGACGAGGCGCAGTCACAGGGCCTCGCGCAAGCGCACCATTCGTCGAACTGGATTCCATCGTCTACCATCTCGTTCCAAGCAGCCGGCTCCAGGTCAAGACCGGGAAAGCTGGGCTGTTCGGATTCGCGGGCCATAGTCACCTGATCCGGGCGCGGGCTTTCACCGGCCAGGTGGTGTACTACCCCAAGACGCCGGCCGAATCCCATCTGGAGATCATGGTCAATGCCGACAGCCTCGAGGTGCTGACACCGCCCGACACGGCCGAAATCCGCAAGGTCACCGCGACGATGCGTTCTGAGATCTTGCACGTCGAGCAGTACCACGACATCAGGTTGGTCTCCCGGCAAGTGACCCCGAGAGCTGGCGGGTTCCACCTGGTCGGGGCACTCACGCTGGTCGGCCAGACGCGCGAGGTTCCGATCGAAATCAACACGGCGCCCAGGCCGGACACGCTCCGGGCGACGGGGACCTTCTCGGTGAAACAGTCCGACTTCGGGATCAAGCCGTTCAGCGGCGGCCCGGCGGGAACGGTCAAGGTCGCCGATCGGGTGACGTTCGATATCGACGTGGTCGCCGTGCCCGGAGCGCCCAACGCGACCGGTGCGGGGAGGTGAGCGGTGAACCTCGACATGCACCTGAGCCAGGGTATGGCGCTCTGGATCACCGTGACGGCCGCAACCGCGCCAACTGTTGGTTACGCCCAGAGAGAAGTGCCGGCGCGCGTCCAGGTTCAGATGCGGAATGTCGACTTCCACGTCGACTCGACGATCGTGCTCCGCATCCGCCATCTCCGGGGCGAGCTTCGGCGGGCAGCCCCTGATCACCCCGCGTACCTCGACGACGAACTGTCATTCACCATGGGTATCGACTCGGCGCGGATCGGCATCACGCCTGCCGGGCTCAGCGATCTGCTCAATCACTATACCTTTGCCTATCCGGGGTCCCCGCTTCGGAAGCTCGAGATCACCATCGAAGAGGGTCACCTCAAGCAGCATGG
>JACCSZ010000075.1 GCA_013812695.1 Gemmatimonadales bacterium
TCGCCGGGCAGCAGACCGAGGTGGCCGTGCTGGCCGGCGGCTGTTTCTGGGGTGTCGAGGAGATCCTGCGCGCCGTGCCCGGCGTGCTCGAAACCGACGTCGGCTACACCGGCGGCTGGCTGCCGAATCCGACATACGACGATACGCACGACAGCAAGTCGGGCCACGCCGAGGCGATCCGGGTGACCTTCGACCCGTCGGTGCTGAGCTACGAGGACCTGCTCGAGCAGTGGTTCTTCAAGCTGCACGACCCGACCACCCTCAACCGCCAGGGCAACGACATGGGGACCCAGTACCGTTCCGCGATCTTTCCGCTGACGCCCGAGCAGGGGAGCGCAGCGGAGCGGGTGAAGACGCGGGTCGAGGCGTCGGGTAAGTGGAAGCGGCCGATCACGACCACCATCGAGCCTGCCTCGACCTGGTACAGCGCGGAGGGGTACCACCAGGACTATCTGCGGAAGCATCCTGGCGGGTACAGCTGTCACTACATGCGGGAGTAGGCGGGGTGGCCAACGCCGCTGGGTGAACACGCCGCCGCGACGCGCAACAGGAAGATGCAATGGTGCGCCGGACATCGGTGTTCCAGTCTTCCCAGTCATCGACGTAGGCCGTTGTTCCGAAGTATCCCGCGACGTCACCGATCGCATCGTAGAGGCCGAGCACCATTGTCGCTTCCGACATCAGCGGGCGCGCCGAGCGCAGAGTGCGCGGGGGCGCGGCATCGCGCCAGGGTTGGCGGTGTCCTGAGCGACTTCGATGACAGCCGGTGATCAGAAGAGGAGAGCGGCACTTAGATGGGATGAGCTCCGCGACGGTGCGGCCCCGAGCAGAAGCGGAACCAGCGACAGTTTGGCGGGATGAAGACCTCCCGGTACTTCGAGGAGCAGGTCCTCCGAAAGCGGCCGTATCTCCAACCTGAATGGATCGAGTCGGTGCTGCGGGCGCCGGCCCGGCGCGAATACCAGCCGGATGGCCGCGTCCGCCACTGGGGCCATATTCCCACCCTCGGACGGTGGCTCCGCGTGGTGACGCTGGAGGACGGCGAAACCGTTCACAACGCCTTCCCCGACCGGGACTTCGAGGAGCTGGCCCCATGAAGCTCTGCTACTACTCCGATACCGACTCGCTCTACATCGACCTGGCCGAGCGCCCGAGCACCGACTCCCGGGAAGTGACTCCGGGCGTGGTACTGGACTTTGATGCGGCCGGTACTCTGGTGGGGATCGACATCGACCAGGCCAGTCGCCATCTCGACCTCTCGGGCTTGGGGAGCGGGAGCGTCCCGGTCGAGATGGTGGGCACCAAGTCCCGGTGAACTCGCTATGCAGCCGCGGCGCGGTCGTAATGGCGGTGGCGCGGCCGTAATTGCGGCAGCGCGGCCGTCAGCCACCGGGACACGATCGTAGCAAACGGCGGCGCGACCGCAAGCCGACTCGACGCGATGGCAAGGTGTGGCGACACGACCCGCAAGCGCCGGGACGCACACGGAAAACCTTCAGCGCGACGGGCAAGGATCGCCGCGCGAGCGGGAAAGTTCCAGCGCGCACGGAATGGACCGCAGCGCGAGCGGAAAAGCTCCGGCGCGAACGCAATGGATTGCCGCGTGGCGTGCATGGCCGACGACGCGACCGTAATTGAGTCGCTCGCGGTCGGCATGGAGCAGGGCGGAATCATCATTCAGCGACACGCGACCATAAAAGGAGCCGCGCGAGCCAGCGGCGGCTCCTTCGATGTATATGGTTTCGGGATCAAGCCATCCCTGCGACCAACACAGCAGCAGCAGGCCATCGCGGGCAAGATCGTCCGTGGGTCCAGACCGCCTCGCAGGACCACGCACCCCGATTTTTTCTCGTGCAATCGCTGGCACACCGCATGCGTAAGCCACTTTTCGACCGGCGCACGGCTCCGGCGCACACCGGTCCCTCAATTCAATTTATGCAACAATCACGCGAGTGCCGGTGGATGCCGGGCCATCCGTCGGTCACGCTTTCGCCGTCGCCCACTAGGAAGCCTTCGACACCGGTCCGCTGCGGTTGCTGCGGCGATACCTCCCCTGGCCCCGATGCGAACGATCTTCGATAGTATACTGCAGTATACTGCGCCATATGAATGCCCGCGCCGGTGCCTTTCCGATCGCCCCCCCGATCGCGCCCATGCTCGCCACGCTGGCGACGACCCTGCCCAGCGACGGATAATTTCTGTTCGAGCCCAAGTGGGATGGCTGCCGCGCGATCGTATTTCGCGGCGCCTCCGACCTGTACATTCAGAGCCGCGACTCCAAACCGCTGGACCGCTATTTCCCGGAGCTGCACGAGGCGCTGCTGGAGCGGCTGCCCGTGGGCTCGGTGGTGGATGGGGAGATCGTGATCGCGACGCCGCGCGGGCTGGATTTCGACACCTTGCAGATGCGGGTCCACCCCGCGGCGTCTCGGATAGCCAAGCTGGCCCGGGAGACGCCGGCTTCATTTGTGGCGTTCGACCTGCTGGCGGCGGGCGGTCGCGACCTGATGGCCGCGCCGCAGCGCGAGCGTCGGGAGATCCTCGAGGG
>JACCSZ010000077.1 GCA_013812695.1 Gemmatimonadales bacterium
GCGAGGGCCGCGGGCATCGGCGGGTTCGGCTCATGCTCGTTCACCGAGCCGGTCGAGGAGCTGCGTGGGATGGGAGTGCTATAGCGTGGACCAGACGCACGACCCTGCCCTGACCTCTTGGGTGCCGTCGGCCCAGGGGCACCCGGACTTCCCGATCCAGAACCTTCCCTTCGGCATCTTTCACCGCGTCGACGACAAGGACGACCCATCGCCCGCGCGCACCGGTATGGCCATCGGCGACTACGTGCTCGACCTCACCGCCTGCCACGACGAGGGCTGGTTCACCGGCGCGGCCGACCGCGCGGGCGCGGCGCTCGCCGCCCCCGCGCTCAACCACGTGATGGCGCTCGGCCGCGAAACCTGGCGCGCCGTTCGGACTCAGGCGAGCGCGCTCCTCGCTACCGACTCGCCTGTCTATCGCTCCAACCGCCGCCTCGGCGACCACATCCTGGTGCCGATGGCGGAGGCCGAGATGCTGCTGCCGGCTATGGTGGGCGACTACACCGACTTCTACGCCTCGGTGCACCACGCGACCAACGTCGGCAGCATGTTCCGGCCCGACAACCCGCTGTTGCCGAACTACAAGTGGCTGCCGATCGGGTATCACGGTCGCGCCTCGTCGCTGGTGGTGAGCGGCACGCCCGTGCGGCGACCGCGCGGCCAGATCAAAGACCCGAAGGCGGACGTGCCGGAGTACGCGCCTTCGCGCTCACTCGACTACGAGATGGAGGTAGGGTGCATCATCGGGGTGGGAAACGCGCTCGGGACACCGGTGCCGATCACCGCCGCGGAGTCGCACCTGTTCGGCCTGTGCCTGGTGAACGACTGGTCTGCGCGCGACCTGCAGAGCTGGGAGTATCAGCCACTCGGCCCGTTCCTGGCCAAGAACTTCGCGACGACGGTGTCGCCCTGGGTCGTGACCCTCGACGCGCTCGAGCCGTTCCGGGTGCCGGCCACCGCGCGGCCGGCCGGAGATCCGGCGCCCCTGCCCCATCTCACGTCGCCCGAGCACGAGGCGCGGGGCGGAGTGGACCTGACCGTCGAAGTGTACCTGGCCTCGGCACGGATGCGGGCGGAGGGCACGGCGCCGATCCGCCTGAGCCGAGGGCGGGTCGCGGATCTCTATTGGACGCCGGCGCAGATGCTGGCGCATCACGCGAGCAACGGCTGCAACCTGCAGCCCGGCGATCTGTTCGCGACCGGCACGGTGTCAGGGCCGACCAAGGACGCGCGCGGCTGCCTGCTCGAGCTCACCTGGCGCGGCGCCGAGCCGCTCACGCTGCCGTCGGGCGAGCGCCGGACGTTTCTGGAGGACGGAGACGAGGTGACGATGCGCGGATACGCCGAGCGCGAGGGCGCGGCGCGGATCGGGTTCGGGGAGTGCCGGGGAATGGTGACGCCGGCCTAGGGAGCGGGCGATGGATCGCCGCGGAGGACGGCCAAGTCGACCTCAGTAGTTCGCCCAGAGCCCCGGGGTGGCCAGCTCGACCAGGTGCCCGTCCGGGTCCCTGAAGTACAGGCTCTTCGCCGTTGCCTTCCACTCCACGCGGCTCTCGACCTCCACCCCGGCACGAGCCAGCCGCCGTTCCCACACCGGGATATCCGCGACATCCGCCGCGAACGCGAAATGAATCCGCCCTTCCGCGTCATGGGGTGGAATCCGCCCGCCGGGCGTGTCCACGGACTCCAGCGTTCCGCCCTTGAGGAACAGCAGAAGGACGTCCCTTCCTCCCACGTCGAACGCGCACATGCGATCGTCCTCGATCAGCACCTCGAAGCCGAACAGGTCGCGGTACCAGGTCGTTGACCGCCCCAGGTCGGCTACGTAGATCGCAGTCTCCAGCACCCCGCGAAGTCGAGGCGCCGTATCACGTTCCATGCTCGGACCTCCGCGCTGCCACCGACGCTTCCGCGCCTTGTCGCCGGGTGGCATATTTCACGGTCACCTCTTTGGAGACTCCCCGTGGCCACGTTCCTCAAGACGACCGACATCTCCATCGACGGCGCGCGCACGCTGCCCGGGGAATACTACACGTCACCCGAGGTGTACGCCCAGGAGATGGAACGGATCTTCACGCAGCGCTGGCTCTGCGTCGGCCGCGAGGACCGCATCCCGAGCCAGGGCGACTGGTTCGCCCAGGAGATCGGCAAGGAGAGCATCATCGTCCTCCGCGACCGGGACGACGTCTACCGCGCGTACTACAACGTGTGCCGCCACCGCGGCACGCGGATCTGCGAGGAGCACAGCGGCCGGTTCGCCGGGACGATCCAGTGCCCGTACCACGCCTGGACCTACGGCCTGGACGGCCGGCTCATCGGGGCCCCGTCCACCAGGGAGCTCGAGCACTTCGACAAGTCCGACTGGCCGCTCCACGCGGTCCCGGTCGCGACCTGGGAAGGCTTCCTCTTCATCAACCTCGCCGACGAGCCCGAGCCGTTCGACCAGGCCTGGGCGCCGCTGGTCGGCCGGTTCAGCCGGTTCAACCTGCCGAACCTGACGGTTGTCCGCACCATCGAGTACGACGTGAAGTCGAACTGGAAGCTCCTGTTCCAGAACTACTCCGAGTGCTACCACTGCGGCCCCGTCCATCCGGCGCTGGCCAGGCTGACGCCCCCCACCAGCGGCGAGAACGATCTGACCGAAGGCCCGTTCACTGGCGGCTACATGGTGCTCAACCGTGGTGCCGAGAGCATGACGCTGAGCGGCCAGTCGTGTGGCGTGCCGGTCGGTGATCTGGCCGATGAGGACATGAACCGCGTGTACTATTACGCGGTCTTCCCCAACATGCTGCTGAGCCTGCATCCCGACTACGTGATGTTTCACACGCTCTGGCCCCAGGGCACCGACCGCACGCTGATCTCCTGTTCCTGGCTTTTCCATCCCGCCACGCTCCACGACCCGGATTTCGATCCGGACGATGGCGTGCAGTTCTGGGACATGACCAACAAGCAGGATTGGCACATCTGCGAGCAGAGCCAGCTCGGCATCGCGTCGCGCGCGTACACGCCGGGGCCGTACTCGAAGCGGGAGAGTCTGTCGGCGCAGTTCGACCGGGAGGTGCTGCGGAGCCTGGGGCACCGGGTGCCGAAGTGACCGAGGGGCCCAGGGCTACCGGTATCCACCGCAAACTGCCCAGCCCGACCCGCACGCGATGCTCCCTCGGGCACTAGAGGTAGCGCGCGATCGCCATGGCGCTCGCCGCGATGAGGAGCAGCCCCGCCGTGATTCGCGCGCCGAGCAGCATGCGCTCTCGGAGCCGCTCGATCTCCACCTGCTGCTCGGCGGACGCTGGTGCTCCCGCGGCCGGCAGGCTCTGGATGATGGTCGCCATCCGCCTGCCGGCGGAACCGGCGATTCCCATGCCCAGCACCGCCCCGAGGACCGCCGCCAGCCCGCCGACCCCGTAGGCGATGCCCGGAGGAGTGCCCGCCCACGCTCCATGGGTGGCGGCCACCAGGCGGCCATACATCGCGAACCCCGACAGGACCGTGAGCAGTATGGCGATGCCGAGAAAGACCGGCAGCCGGCGCCGTACCATGAGGTGCTCCATGAAACGGCCTCCTGCCGGCCCGGTCTCGCGCACGGTGGGGATGAGGAAGCCGGCCATCAGAAACGCCACGCCGACCCAGAAGCTGCCCGCCAGGATGTGAAGCAGGCGAAGGACCAGGGTGACGGTGGTGTCGTTCATGCGTGCGCCTCCACGTTGCCCTGGCCTCCGAGCCGCCCTCAGACCAGGTAGTTCGCCGGCGGATTCGCCAGCTGTAGCATCTCCCGATCGATCCGGAACGGCTCGATGTTCCGCTCGGTTCGCCCATCGATCGCCAGCTCCGATAAAATCCTACCGATCAGCGACGCGAATTTGTACCCGTGCCCGCCGCCGATGCCAACGGCCACGTTGGGGTGGGCGGGCAGGGTGTCGAGCACGAAGTCGCGGTCGGGGGTCAGCGTGTACAGGCAGGTCTTGGTGTAGATGATGGGACCGAGCGCCTTGGGGATGTAGGTCTCCAGAAACTTTACGACGCGCGCGAGCGCCGCCTGGTCCGGCTCGAAGCTGCGCGATTCCGCGGTCGTCTCCTGCCCGCCCCCATCCTGCCCTGCCTTGGGTCCTGCCTCCCCGAACGCCGGGAAGCCGTAGAAGCACGGATCGTCCATCCAGATCCAGATCGGGAACCGGTCCGGCTGGAACTCCGGCTGATGCGGCGTGCCGAAGTAAGTGACCTGCTCTTTGGTGACGCGAAGGGGCAGGTGCAGGCCGAAGTCCGCGAGCGCGCTGTTGGACCACGCACCCGCGGCGATGACCAGCTTCCGGCAGCGGTAGGTGACGCCGCCCGCCGTGACTTCCACTTCGCCTTCGACCGGCCGGAGTCGTTCGACCGGCGCCTGGTCGCGGAGTGTAGCCCCGTGGGCCCGGGCCATGCGGACGTGCGCGGCATTCCCACGCTCCGCCATGGCGATCCCGCTCTCAGGCTGATAGAGGCCGTGGATGTCGTCCGTGACGGTAAACTGGGGCCACCGCCGGCGGATCTCCGCGGCATCCAGATGCTCGTACGGCACCCCCGCCGCGTCCATGCTGCCGCTGTAGTTCGCGAGCGGGACCGCGCTCCCGCGCTTCGCGAAGTCGAGCCCGCCGGTCTTGAGCACCAGCGGCTCCTTCGCGTCACGCTCCAGCTCGTGCCAGGCGATATAGGCGTGTCGAGCCAGCTCGACGTAGTCGGGCGTGTGGTACGAGAGCCGGATGATCCGCGAATGGTCCTGCGACTCGCCCCGGACGTGCGCGATCTCGAACTGCTCGAGTCCCAGCACTTCCCCGCCGGCCCGGCGGGAGAGCCAGTACGCCGCGGCGCCGCCCCACCCGCCGAGGCCGAGGACGATGTATTCGTAGTCGCGCTTCACTTGAACGCGGGCACCAGCCGGCACAACTCTGGATGGACCGGTCCGCAATGACAGCACTCGTGGTAATTCTCGAGCATCACCTTCCAGTTGGCCGGAACCTCGTAGACGAGGCGCCGTGCGACTCGCAGCGCGCGGAGCGGGTAGCGACGGAGCCGTTCGGGCACCGCCCCGAGCTGCGCGGTCAGGCCGTGGCCCTTCGCCAGGGCTTCGGCCGTCCACGAGTGGTAGGACCACATCTGGGAAGTCCGGCTCAGCGGCCGCTGGCCAAGCGCTCGCCCAGTCGCCGCGGAACCAGAATCGTGGTTGTAAAGGAGAGAACGACCTCGCCCCGCTGGTTGTCGGTGATCACTCGCAGGCGCATCGTGCCCCGATCAGGCTTGGAGGTGGAAGGGCGGAGCTCGATCACCTCACTCCGGGCGTGGAGCACGTCGCCCGCCTTCACGGGGCGGGGCCAGCGCACCTCGTCGACGCCGAGGCCGATGAGACCCCAGGCCGGGCGGATCTCGCCCTCGACCAGGAGCCGCATCGTCAGCGC
>JACCSZ010000101.1 GCA_013812695.1 Gemmatimonadales bacterium
CCTGCAGTCCCAGGTGCAGCCCGTGGTCGTAGTCGCCCACGCGGCGTTCGAGGAGCCCGATCCCCGCGCGCTCGCGCCCGGGCAGACCGTCACCATAATCCCGGCGAGCGGCGGAGGATCGAGCGAACCGGACTGGACCGACCGGCTTCCGGCCGACGCGGAGCGCGGGGTGGTGATGAACCCTGGCGGACGTGGCGGCGGATGCAAGCCGCGGGGTGGAAGCGGACGTCCGGGAGGAGTTCCGGGCGGCGGCTTTCGCGGGCTGCGCTGAGTCGACGGGAAATGGCCGCGGCATCAAGGCGGGCGCCCGACCAAAGCTCTGCGCCGCGACCGCACCTGCCCTGCACCGCCGAACCTTCTGGAGCGCTGCCCCATGTGCCGAAACATCCGACCGCTCTACCACTTCGAGCCGCCCGTCACCGACGACGAGGTCCGTGCGGCGTCGCTACAGTTCGTCCGCAAGGTCAGCGGATTCACCCGGCCGTCGGCCGCCAATCAGGCGGCCTTCGATCGGGCCGTGGTCGAGGTCGCGGAGGTCGTGGACCGGCTGCTCGGCTCGCTGACCACGAACGCTCCAGCGAAGAATCGGGAGGCGGAGGCGGCGAAGGCGCGCGCCCGAGCGTCCAAGCGTTACGCCGGGAGGCCGGAGTCGGCTTGAGTCGGCGCAGACGTGCCGGCCGCCGCCGAATCAGCCCCGCAGCGCCAGGAACACCGCGCCGGCGATCAGCGCCACGCCGATCGCCATCTTGACGGCCGCCGCAGCGGCGCGCCCGAGCACCGCGCCCCAACCAGCCCTCACCGCGCCCTCCGACCGCCGCGCGTGCGTGTACTCGAACAGCGCCGCCCCGGCGAACGCTCCCACGAAGCCACCGACCACCGACCCGATGATCGGCACCGGCACCCCCACGATCGCGCCGACCAGCCCACCCGCGAGCGCCCCCCAGCCGGCCCGACGCGACGCACCGTAGCGCCGCGCGAACCGGAATCCGATCCACGCCTCCACGGCCTCGCCGACCAGTGCTAGGACGAGGACCAGCGCGAGGAAGCCCGCGCTCAGCGTGCGGAAATCGGTGAGCCAGCCGTAGCCGAGGATGCCGAGTACGATGACCCAGAGTCCCGGCAGTCCGAGCGGGATCAGCACGAGCCCGGCGAGACCGACGGCCACGAGGAGGAGGACGGCGAGCGATTCAGACATCCGGACGGAAACCTTTCGTTGGATTACCTGGTGGATGCTCCCGCCGAGAACGCCCGCATCCACAGCTCCACGCTGAGCACCCGCCAGAGCAGGTTCGGATCCAGACTCCGATCGGTTCCCGCCATGAACGACCGGAGCCTGCCCTGGAACGAAGCCTGATTCAGGAAAGGGGCCACTTCGCTCCCTGTCGACAGCAGATCCACGATCATCGCTCGCCACGGCCCGCGCAACCAGCGCGTGAACGGCGTCAGGAACTGACGCTTCACGCGCGCGTCGACCAGGCGCGCAGGGACCAGGTCCCGCATCGCTTCACGGAGGATGTGCTTGCTGTAGCCATCGCGGAGCTTGAGGTCATCGGGCAGGGCGAAGGCGAACTCAACCAGCCGGTAGTCGAAGAAGGGCAGCCGCGACTCGACACCCCAGGCCATGCTCACGCGGTCCTCCATGCGGAGCCACCGCGGCACATTGCGGCTCGAGAACTGGAGCCAGAGCGCGGCGCCGAGCGGCGTGAGTCCCGGCGGCGGCGTGGGGAAGTGCGACTCGTCCGGCCTCCTGTCATCCAACCATTCAACCAGCACGCTGCCGCCGCGGAGCGTCTCCTTCAGCCGTTGCGCATGGGGGAGTGCCAGCCCCACCGCGTCCGGCGCCACCTGCGTGAGCGCCTGCCGGAACACTTCCGGCCAGGTCCAGCCGGTGCCCCCGAACGCCCGTTGCTCCCGATAGAAGTCGCGCGCACGTCCCGACCAGAGCAGGTGCGCGAGCCGTACCGGGACGAAGCGCCGGTGGTAGCCGGCCAGGATCTCGTCGCTGCCGTGGCCGTTGAGCACCACCTTGGCCCCATGGGCCCGGGCCTGCTGCATCAGCATGGATTGCACTGAGGCGACGGGATCGAAAAACGGCTCGTCCAACTGGTATGCGAGCGCCGGCAGCGTGTCCGCGATCGTCTCCGCCGTCGGATAGAGCTTGTGACACGCCACCCCAAGATGCGCGCTCATGGCATCCACCTCGGCCTCCTC
>JACCSZ010000118.1 GCA_013812695.1 Gemmatimonadales bacterium
GCTCCTCGAGTCGCCGCCGCCGACCCCGCGCCGCGGAGCCAGCGCCGTCGCCGCGCTCCTCGCCGAGCGCGAGAGCGGCTGGTGAGGTACTGGGATACTTCCGCGCTCCTCCCACTCTGCGTACGGGAGCCGACTACCGCCCTCCTCACCCGCACATTCACTGACGATCCATCCGTCATCACGTGGTGGGGCACTCGCGTCGAGGCCATGTCGGCGCTGGCCCGACTCGAGCGTGACGGCGCGCTGGCCGGCCCCGGCCAGCGCGCGGCGTCGGCGCGACTGGGCGCGCTGGTGGCGGCCTGGGCGGAGGTCGAGCCGGGAGCAGTGGTCAGGGAGCAAGCCGAGCGACTGCTCCGGACCCACGCGCTCCGCGCAGCCGATGCCCTCCAGTTGGCGGCCGCCGTCGTCGCGAGCGGGCACCGACCTCCAGCGCTTCCCTTCGTCACACTCGACCAACGCCTGTCCGAGGCAGCCCGCCGCGAAGGGTTTCCACTGGTGATCCCCAGCACGACGTAGTCGGCGGCTTTCGGCCGCCATTTCGAGCGCGCCTACCGCCGGCGCTTCTGCCGATCGATCGCCAGGTTGACGACCTCCTCGATCAATCTCGGATAGTCGAGTCCCGCGGCCGCGGCGGCCATGGCGAACTCGCTCGACTTCTCGAGGTAGCAGCTCGCGTTGACCTCGAGCACGTAGATACCGCCGGTATCGGTCAGCCGCAGGTCCACGCGGCCGTAGTCCCGGACGCGAAGTGCGCGGTACGCGTCGACCGCCACCTTCTGGAGCCGGGCGCGGAGCTCATCGGGCAGCGTGGCCATCACCGACTTCGTCCCCTTGTATTCCTTGCTCCCCTCATCCCACTTGGCCTTGCTGTCCATCACCTTGGGTACGCCCTCGGGGAACCCGGTGAAATCGACCTCGACCGGGGGCAGGGCCTTCGGCTGCGCGTTCCCGAGCACCCCCACGTAGAACTCGCGGCCCTCGATGTACTCCTCGGCCAGCGCGGCGTCGTCGAGCTCTTTCTGGATCGCCGCCACCCGCTCCATCAGCGCCGCCGCGTCGTGGACGAGCGACTTGCCGCCGATGCCGAGTGACGCATCCGAGCGGAGCGGCTTGACGAACAGGGGCATCCGGAGATTGCCGCCGGTCTCGAACGCCGCCTGACGCGAGAAGATCGCGTAGCGCGGGTAGAGGATCTCCTCGAAGGCGAGCAGCTTCTTGGTGAGCCCCTTGTCCTGGCTCAGGTAGAGCTCGCCCGGTCCGCTGCCGGTGTAGCGGACGCCGAGCAGGTCGAGCAGGCCGGTGACGGGGATGTCGCCGAAGACGTTGTCGCCGAACATCTCCATCAGATTGAAGACGAGATCGGGCTTCCGGCGCGAGAGCCCGGCGATCAGGCGCTTCACGTCGCCGTGGACACCGAGGACCGATACCCGGTGACCCAGCCGACGGAGGGTCCGCGCGACCTGGGAGACGACCGGATCGTACTCCTTGGAGTTCTCGTTGTCGCTGTCGAGGTAGGTCAGGACGGTGATCTTCAAGGATGCTCCTCTTGCTTCGTCGAGTCATCCTGAGCGGAGCGAAGGAGCCATGCCTCGGGGCATGCCCCCTCGCGGAGTTTACCCTGGGCGAAGCCAGGGCTCAGGGTGACTCGCCGCCGGTACTTCATTCCGCCAAGTCCATCCCCCAGCGGGCCAGCGACACCGGCAGACCACCGTAGCCCAACAGCGTATCGTGAAATCCTCTGGGATCGAAATCGGCTCCGGCCGCGTCGCGGTAGGCATCGCGGAGCCGGAGCAACTCGCGCAGCCCCACGGCGTAGCAGAGCTGGTAGGTGGGCCAGGCGCAGTAGCGGCGCACCTCCGCCTCGGCGCTCCGGCGCTCGATCGGCAGGTGCTCGACCATGTAGTCCACCGCCTCGCACGGGGTCATCCCCCGCGTGTGGAGGCCGATGTCGAGCACGATCCGGATGGCGCGCCAGAGCAGGTTGACCAGCTGAAAGAGCCGCTGCTCGGGCGTACGGTAGTAGCCGGTCTCGTCGAGGAGCCGTTCGCAGTAGAGCGCCCAGCCCTCGACCATGATCGGCGTCCAGAGATGACGCCGCACCTCGGAGCCGAGGCCCTGCGACGTGGCGAGCTGCAGATGGTGGCCGGGGTAGGCCTCGTGTCCCACCATCGCCGGGATCCCATGGCGGCAGTGACCGCGCCGCTGCTGCGCCGCCGCGTCCGGCGGCAGTGACGGGTCGGGCAGGGTGACGTAGAAGCGGCCCTGCTGCGCGCGGAGGTAGATCGGGGGCGGCTCGTACGCCGCGAACGGGACGAGCGCCGCGAGGAACGACGGTGTGGCGACGACCTCGACCGGAGCGTCGGGCATCGCGACCAGGTTTCGCTCGATCACGAACCGGCGGGCGCGCTCCAGCTCGTGCTGGTAGACGGCCAGCAGCTCGGCGGCGGCGGGCGCGTCGTTCCGGAGCTCGTCCACCAGCTCGCGCCAGGGGCGAGGTCCGAGTTGAGCCGCCAGCGCGGCGAGGCCGGCCGTGGTCTCCTCCTGGAGGTGCAGACCGTAGCGCCAGAGCTCGGGTGCGCCGGCCACCACCGCGTGCTCGAAGTGCAGCCGCCGGGCGAACTGCTCCTCGCCGATGGCAAAGGCCTGCGGGTCGGGGCTGGGCTCGATCTCGTCCTGGAGCGCGGTGCCGAAGCGCTTGAGCGCTTCGAGACCCTGCCCCGCTGCCACCCGCAGCTCGTCCTGGAGCCCGGGCGCTTCGGCGCCGAGCGTAGCGGCGAGCTGCACCACCAGCTCGCCACCGCCGCCGAGCATCACGAGCGCCGAATCGACGAACACCGAGGGCGGCTCGTCGAGCGTGCCGCCCGCGCTCTCCAGAAACGCGGGGATGGCGCGCAGGCGCTCGAGCGCGGCCGGCGCGCGGCCGCCGGCCGCGTCGTCCCGCCGGCTGAGCACGGCGTAGAGGCCCTGGAACAGGTGGTTGACCCAGAATACCGGGTTCCGCTGGTGCGGACGCTCGTGCTCGAAGCGGAACATCGTGCTTCGAAGCTCGCCCAGGAGCGCCGTGCGGTCGACTTCGTCCTGGAGGTCCTCGACGTCCAACGCCTCGACCGCCGCGGCCACCGACCGAAGCGCCGCCACGTGCTCGCGCACCGCCGCCAGGTCGAAGCGCCCGAGCCGCCCGTCGTGCCCGACCAGGCCGGCCGAGCTGGCCGCGGCCGGGTCGAAGTGGTACTTGAGGTCCAGGTAGGACCGGCACAGCTCATCGACCGCGGGCATCGGCGTCCGGATGGAGGTGGACGACAGTTGGGCTTCGGCTCCTTCGCTTCGCTCAGGATGACGGATGCGGCCGGGCCGTCAGCTCAGGATGACGGGTGCGGCTGGGCCGTCAGCTCCGAGTGGTCGCCCAGCGACGCGGTGCCCGTGAGGCCGTCCGCGACGACACCGTTTCCGATCATGGCGCCGTCGAGCCGGACCCGGGTGAGCCTCGCGTCGCGGCCCACGATGCTGTTGGCGAGCCGGCTGTCGGCCACGCTGGTGCCCTGCTCCAGCGAGACGTTGGGACCGATCTCGCTGCGCTCGATGGTGACGCCGTCCTCGATATAGACGGGGTCATGGATCGTGACCCCGGGAAAGTCGCGCCGGCGCGCGGCACCCTGGCCGAGCAGGATCGCGTTGGTCTCGAGCAGCGTGTCCAGCTTGCCGCAATCGTACCAGCCGCCCACCTCGGCGGTGAGGATCCGCTTGCCGTGCTCGATCATCCACTGAAAGGCGTCGGTCAGAAAGTACTCGCCCTTGTTCTTGGGCGCCTCGAGGACGTGGTCGATGCCCTGCCAGAGACTGTCCACCGCGCGGATGTAGTAGAGCCCGATGTTGGCGAGCTTGGAGATGGGCGTGGTCGGCTTCTCGACGATTTTCGTCATGTAGCCCTTCGCGTCGGTGACCACCACGCCGAAGCGCTGATAGTCCTCCACCTCCTTGGCCCAGATGATTCCGTCGGCGTCGGTGCGGTTGATGAGGCCGAGGTCGGCCTCGAAGACGGTGTCGACGAAGACGATGAGGACCGGCTCGCGGACGAACGGCCGCGCCAGGTTGACGGCGCCCGCGGTGCCGTCCTGCACCCGCTGCTCGATGTAGCGCGACGGGATCGGGTAGCGCGCCCGCGTGTACGCCTCGACCTGCTCCTTCAGATGGCCGGTGATGAAGATCAGCTCGCTCACGTCCAGTCCCTCGAGCCGGTCCATGACCCAATCCATGACCGGACGCCCCGCCACCTTGAGCATCGGCTTGGGGACGAGGTGGGTGTGGGGGCGGAGCCGGGTGCCCTTCCCGGCGAGCGGGATGATCACTTGCATGTCAGCCTCTTCCGTAGCGGTCCTGGAGCCGGACGAGGTCGTCGAGCTCGGGAGTGGACGCCTCGAGCACGTCGCTATCGACGACGGCCTCGATCTGGTGCACCAGCGTGGGCGGGATGTGGACGGTCTCGCCCGCCTTGAAGGCGCGGGCCTCGAGCTCCGCGCCGGGACGGGTGCGGAGGATCAGCTCGCCCCGGAGCACGTGCATGGTCTCGTCCTTCAGGTTGTGATACTGCAGGCTCAGCACGTGACCGGCCTTCACGTGCAGGATCTTGCCCACATAGCGGTCGGTACGGGCCCAGACGAGCTCGTATCCCCACGGCTTGTCCACTCGGTACGGTACGTCGGGCACAGCGTCCTCCAAACGGCGGGGCGGGATTGGCGCGGCGGAAATATAGGCTCGGCGGGTGCGGTGATGAATGGCGAGGAAACGCGGGGTGGGCGCCTCGCGTCATCCTTGGTGCAGCGGCTGCGTGGCCGAGGCATGTCCATCCTGCGCCTTGCCCGTCATCCTGAGCGCAGCGAAGGAGTCATGCCTTCAATCATGGCTCCTTCGCTTCGCTCAGGATGACAGCGGACCCTACAACCCCGGCTGGAAGCTGACCACCCAGCGAAAGGCCAGCTCGTCATCGCCCGCGGCGGCGTCCTGCGCCAGCTCGGGACGGCTGACCCACAGCGGCAGATCGAACCGGGTGACGAACCGCGTATCGCCGATCCGGTGCTCGGCCCGCAGGCCGACGCCCGCGTCCCCGATGAAACGCACCTGCCCGCCGGGCAGAGCCGGGGCTCCATTGCCGATGCCCTGCGCCAGGTCGGTGAACGCAGCCAGCGCCACGCGCGAGAACAGCCGCGCCGCGGGCCGCGCGACGAGCGTGCGCTCGAGCTCCAGGTTGAGCCCGACGAGTGCCGGAGCCGAGACCCGTGGGTCGACCCCACGCACGCCCGCACCGCCGGGCTGGTGGTAGTTCACGTCCTCGCCTTCGAGCAGCGCGCCGCGGGAACGCAGGAACGGATTGGTGAGCCGCGCGAGCGGGTCGGCGCCCTGGACGTAGACCTGTCGCTGCTTGACGGCGACGTCGTTGCCGGCGGCCAGGCCCGCAAACAGCCGGCCGGCGAGCTGGAGCCGCGCGC
>JACCSZ010000115.1 GCA_013812695.1 Gemmatimonadales bacterium
GCCGCGCAACAGCGCAAGTATCTGCTCGAGCTCGGTGCCGCCGGCGCCTACCAGTCGTTCGACGAGGCGACCGATCTCGGGAGCTCGGCGGGTGGCCTCGCGCGGATCGGGCTCTGGCTGCCGCTCAACTTCTCCGCCGAGCTCGAGGGCGGGATCGCCTCCCCGAACACGGGAACCGGCAACACGGGCGTGAGCGTCAAGACGTTCGGGGCATCCGCCCTGTACAACTTTCTGCTCGGAGCCCGGAATTCGGTCTACCTGAAGGCCGGGGCCGGCTCGACCAGATACGGCAGCAGTTGCCCGAGCACCGCCAGCGCGGGTGACCCGATCTGCGGCAGCAGCAACGCGCTGCTGGCCGGCGCGGGCTTCCGGGTAGGCGTCGCGCCGACGGTGATGCTCCGCGCCGAAGGGCTCTACAACCGCAACAAGAGCCAGCCTCGGGCGCCTGCGAGGTCCGTGTCCCTCTCGAACTTCGGCGTCAGCCTGGGAGTGAGCCTGATGCTCGGCAGCAAGCCGATTCTCGATGCCGATGGCGACGGCGTCCTGGACAACCGGGACCGCTGCGTAGACACGCCCTCGGGCGCGAGCGTCGACGGGCGGGGCTGCCCCAGCGATGGCGACAGCGACGGGGTGCCCGACGGTGTCGATCGCTGCCCCACCACGGTGGCGGGCGCGGCCGTGGACTCGCGCGGCTGCTCGAAGGATTCCGACGGCGACAACATCCCGGACGGCATCGACCGCTGCACGGATTCCCCCGCGGGCGTCCTGGTCGATCCGCGCGGCTGCCCGAAGGACTCGGACGGCGACCAGATTCCCGACGGGCTCGATCGGTGCTCCGAGACGGCGCGCGGCGCCACCGTGGACGCGCTCGGCTGCCCCGGAGACGAGGACGGCGACGGCGTGCTCGACGGCCTCGACCGCTGTCCGCGGACGCCCACCGGCACCGCGGTGACCGCCAACGGGTGCGCCCGGGGACAGACACCGGGGCGCCCCGCTCCGGCCGCGGGCCAGCCGCCGGTCAGGGTGCAGCCGGACACCCTGGGCCGGCCACTCGAGCGCCCGAACGTGACGGTGCCGTCGCAGGCGCCGCCATCGCGGGCGCCCGCCGGGGGCCCGGCACCTTCGGCCGGTGTCATTCCTGGCGTGGCGTTCATCCCCGGCACGGCTCGACTGCAGGCGTCGTCGTACGTGGCGCTCGACTCCGTGGCCGACCTGCTGCGCGCCCATCCGGATGCACGAATCGAGATCGGGGCGCACAGCGATAACAGCGGCGTCGCCGCGGACAATGCACGGATCACGTCGCTGCAGGCCGAGGCCGTGCGCGACTATCTGGTGGTGAAGGGGGTCAATTACCAGCAGTTGGTGGCGCGCGGGTACGGCTCCTCGGTGCCGCGCACGCCCGACACGACCCCGGCCGGCCGCGCGGCCAACCGGCGGGTGGAGATTCGACAGGTGCTGCCCGGCCCCTGATTTGCTGGGGAGGATGGGAGCGCGCGTCGCGCGTGCTTCCATCGCCTTTCCCCCCAATCGTCTGGGCCCATGTACCGCGCACTTCTACTTGGCTCGCTCGCCGCCGTTCTGCAGTTCGCATCGCTTTCCGCCCAGCAGGTCCCGAGTTGGGGCGGCGAGCTCCCCCCGGCTCCCGCGCCCCCGGACTCGCTGCTCGCCATCCCCACGGTCGCGTTGCCCGCACAGTGGCCCGCGCCGCCGCTCACGCAACCACCGGCTCCCGTGCGCGCCATCTACGTCAACGCGTGGGCGTTCGGTGGTCGGCGGTTCGACGACCTGGTGAAGCTCGCCGGCCGGACCGAGATCAACGCATTCGTCGTCGACGTGAAGGACGACACCGGCTATCTCACCTACCGGTCGGCTGTTCCCACCGCGATCGCCATCGGGGCCAACAGCCAGCTCCGGGCGCGCGACGTGCGCGAGCGCCTGCGCGTCCTGCGCGAGCACGGCATCCATCCGATCGCGCGGATCGTGGTGGCCAGGGATCCGCTGCTCGCCACGCGGAAGCCGGGGTGGTCGGTGCAGCACGTGGGCGGCGGCCCGTGGCGGGACCGGATGGAGGTCGCTTGGGTCGACGCGTTCAACGACTCGGTGTGGGTCTACGCCGCCGAGCTGGCGGCGGAGGCGGTCAGGATCGGCTTTGCCGAGGTGCAGTACGACTACGTCCGTTTCCCCGACGAGCCCGAGCGCCGCCTGGCGCTGGCCGTGTTCGGAGGCCGCCGGCCCGGCGAGACCAAGCGGCAGGGCGTCGCCCGCAATCTCAAGCTGCTCCGCGAGCGTACGCGGAAGCTGGGCGTCCCGTTCACGATCGACGTGTTCGGCCTGACGACGAGCGCGACCGGCGACATGGGCATCGGTCAGTTGTGGGAAGACCTTGTCACCACCGCCGACGTGGTGCTCCCGATGGTATATCCGAGCCACTACTCGCGCGGGCACTACAACCTGGCGCACCCCAACAGCGAGCCGTACAAGGTCATCCGGCGGGCGATGCAGGATGCGCTCCGGCGCTCGGCGCGGCTCGGTGAAACCGCCGAGATCCGGCCGTACCTGCAGGCCTTTACGCTCGGCCGGCCGCGCTACACGCCGGCGCTCGTCCGCGAGCAGATCCGGGCCGCCGAGGAGCTGGGGATCGACTCGTGGGTGCTCTGGAATCCGCGCAGCGCATACGATCCGGCCATCTTCCGCCCGCGGCAGGCCGTGGTGAGCGCTGCGGCACAGGACGGCTCGCGCCCCCCGCAGTAGACTTGGATCGGGGTCGCCCGCCGGACGACCGGAGGGCGGCTCCGCGGTCAATCGAGGTATGGCCGCACGCTCCATGGGGCTGTATTCTCCATGGACACTGTCAGCTGGAGGGATTTCAGCCGAGGCGCTCATCCTGAGCGGACCGGCTGTCATCCTGAGCGGAGCGGCTGTCATCCTGAGCGGAGCGAAGGATCGAGCGGGTGGTGCGGGTGAGCGTCGTGCCTCACCCGCATGCGTCGGCCGATCCCTCGCTCCGCTCCGGATGACGCCCCTCTGACTGACCGTTCCTCCGGCTGCCAGCTCTCCAGAAACGACGCCACAACCCCAGGAGCCACGATGGACATCCGCACTCGCTGCAGCCTGCTGCTCGCGTTCGCCGCCGTGCTGGGCAGCCGTCCCGCCGCGGCCCAGGCACCCGCCGCGGCGCCGCCGGCCCAGATCGCGCTGGGCGACAGCGTCTACCACAGCAAGGGCAACTGCTACGCCTGCCACGGCGCCACCGCGCAGGGCGCGGTCGGCCCGAACCTCACCGACGCCGAGTGGCTCCACCATGACGGCTCGATGGACGCGCTGGTCAAGCAGATCTCCGTCGGCATCCCCAAGGAAGTGTCCAAGAGCGGGATCCCGATGCCCGCCAAGGGCGGCGCGTCGATCACCGACGCCGAGGTCAAGGCCGTGGCGGCCTACGTGTATTCGCTGAGTCACAAGTAGTCCCGGGGTGACTTCCAGGGCGCACGAGTGTGCGCCCTTCGCGCTATGTTCCAGCGATGACTACGAACCGCCTCGCTGCCTCCACCTCGGCCTACCTCCAGTCCGCCGCGCATCAGCCGATCCACTGGTACCCCTGGAGCGCCGACGCCTTCGAGGCGGCGCGCGTCGGGGACCGCCCCGTCCTGCTCGACATCGGCGCGGTATGGTGCCACTGGTGTCATGTGATGGATGGCGAGTCGTACGAGAATCCCGAGCTGGCCCGGTTTCTCAACGACAGTTTTATCTGCATCAAGGTGGACCGCGATGAACGACCCGACGTGGATGCCCGTTACCAGCGCGCGGTCCAGGCGCTGACGCGGCAGGGCGGCTGGCCGTTGACCGCGTTCCTGACGCCGGCGGGCGAGGTGTTCTACGGAGGCACCTACTTCCCGCCCGACGGTGCCCATGGGCGGCCGGGATTCCGCACCGTGCTCGAGAGCGTGCTCGACGCGTATCGCTCGCGGCGCGAGCAGGTGATGTCGCAGGCGGAAGCGGTGCGGCGGGTGGTGTCCGAGGATCTCGACGAGGCGGCGTCGGGCGAGCCCGCGCTTCAGATGCTCGAGGCCGCGGTCGCCCAGATGACGCGGGTGTTCGATCCGGTGCACGGCGGGTTCGGCCAGGCGCCCAAGTTCCCGCATCCGGGCGCCCTGACGCTCCTGCTCCACCGCTGGGCGGATCACCCGGGCGAGCCGGCACGCACCATCCTCGATCGCACGCTGCACGGGATGGCGCGGGGCGGGGTGTTCGACCAGCTCGCCGGCGGCTTCCATCGGTACAGCGTGGACGCCGAGTGGATCGTGCCGCACTTCGAGAAGATGTCGTACGATAACTCCGAGCTGCTCAAAGCGTATGTCGACGCCTACGCGGTCTTCGGCACCGAGGCCTACGCCGCCGCGGCGCGGGGCATCGTCCGCTGGGTGCGCGAGGTGTGCGCCGATCCCGAGGGCGGCTACGCGGCGAGCCAGGACGCCGACGTCGGCCTCGACGACGACGGCGACTACTTCACCTGGACGCGGGACGAGGCGGCGGCCGTGCTGGCGCCGGATGAGCTGGAGGTGGCCGCCGCCTACTACGACATCGGCACCGCGGGCGAGATGCACCATGACCCCGCCAAGAACGTGCTGTTCGTGGCGGCGACCGTGCCCGCGCTGGCCACCCGACTGCGCCGGCCCGTCGACGAGATCCAGGCCACGCTCGACCGCGGCCGGGCCAAGCTGCTCGCCGCGCGCGAGGCACGCACCGCCCCGTTCGTCGATCGCACCCGCTACGCCAACTGGAACGCCATGATGGCGTCGGCCATGCTTCGCGCTGGGGCGGTGCTGGGCGACGGGGACGCCGCACGACATGCCCTGCTCACGATCGACAGGCTTCGACGCGAACGGGTGGCGGACGACGCCGTCGCCCACACGCCCGGCGGCGTGACCGGCCTGCTCGACGATCAGGTCCAGGTGGCCGCGGCCGCGCTCGACGCCCACGAGGCCACGGGCGGGCGTGAGTGGCTGGACTGGGCCGGGCGACTGATGGACCGGGTGTGGGCGGACTACTGGGACGAGGAGGGCGGCGGCCTGTTCGACACCGCGCGCGACCGTGGGGCCGAGCCGGGGTTGCTGCCGGCGCGGGCCAAGCCGGTGCAGGACACGCCGACCCCGTCGCCCAACGGCGTGGCGGGAATCGTCTGCGCGCGCCTGCACGAGCTTACCGGGGACGCCCGCTGGCGGGAGCGTGGACTGGCGCTCGTACGCGCCTTCGCGGGACGGGCCGGCGAGCTCGGCCTCCACGCCGCGGCGTACCTGCTGGCCGTGGATTGGCTGCTCTCGCCCACGACGCATCTCGTGATCGTGGGCGACCCGGGCGACGCCGCGGCCGACGAGATGCACGCGGACGCACTGGCGACCTTCGTACCACGGCGCGTGCTGCGACGGCTCGCGCCGAACGATCCCGCGACACCGTCGCTCCCGCCCGCCATGGCCGGCATGGTGGCGGCGGGACGGGCGCCGCGGGGATATGCGTGCACGGGCACCAGCTGTCGGGCGCCGGCGGAGACGGTCGAGCGCTGGCGGGCGACGCTGGCGGAACTGCTCCCCTGACCTTCACCCCCTCCCCCGCCCAACGCCAGGCCATCGAGGCCTCCCGCGGCCCCGTCCTCGTCGTCGCCGGGCCAGGGGCCGGCAAGACCTATTGCCTCATTGCGCGTATCGCCCGCCTCATCGCGCATGAGGGCATCGCGCCGGAACGCATTTGCGCGATCACCTTCACCAACAAGGCCGCCGACGAGATCGCCGACCGGCTTCGCCGGGACCTGGGGCCCATCGCCGACGGCGTCACCCGGGGCACGCTGCACGGGCTCTGCGCCCGTCTGCTCCGCAAGCGCGCCGCCGCCGCCGGACTGCGGCGCGGCTTCGGCATCGCCGACGCTGACTACCAGGGCCGGCTGCTTCGCCGACTCGGCGTGCGAGAGCGGCCAGGTCCGCTGCTGCAGCTATTCGGCCGCCACCGGCTCCAACATATCCCGCTGACTGGCCGGGACCGGGAGCTGTTCGAGGCTTACGCCGAGGCGCTGCGCTCGAGGAACCTGCTCGACTACGACGACCTGATCGCGCGCACCGGTGAGCTGCTGCGCACGTGCCCCGATGCCCTGGCGGATGTCGCCGGCCGCTGGGACTGCGTGCTGGTGGATGAATTCCAGGACCTGAGCCTCGCGCAGTACGAGGTCATCACCCAGCTCGTCTCGATGCACCGGAACTGCTTCGCCGTGGGCGACGAGGAGCAATCGATCTTTGCCTGGGCCGGTGCCGACATCGGGATATTGGAGCGGTTCCGGATCGACTTCGGCATCCCCGAACCGATCGTGCTGGACGTGAATCGCCGCTGCTCTCGCCAGATCTTCGACGCCGCCCGGCGGTTGGTCACCCGGAATCCGAGCATCTTCCACAAGCAGCTCCAGGCCACTCGTGAGTCCGAGCACTGTGTGGCCGCCCGGGTGTTCGACGACGAGACCGCCGAGACCGAGTGGCTGGTGGCCGACCTGGCGCGCGATCGGGCCGAGGCGCCGGAGCTTCACTGGGGCGACTTTGGGCTGCTGTATCGCAACCACCGCATTGGCCAGCGACTTGAGACCGCGCTCATCGAGGCCGAGATTCCCTGCCTTCTGGCCAAAGGGCAGGCGCTCCTGGACGACGAGCTGATCGGGTTCATCGTCGCTAGCCTCCGCATCATCCGGGCGCCCGACGACCCGCTGCCGATCGAGGCCTTCGCGGAGCAGGTACTTCCGCGTCCGCTGCTTGACCGCATCCGCTCCAACCACCGCGGCCTCGATCCCCTCACGGCACTTCGGGCCTTTACCAGAGCTGCCCGCGGCGATCCCGAGACCCGCCCGGTTTGGCGCTTCATCTTTCACATCGAAAACCTGGCCGCCCTGGGACGTACTCACGACTCGCTGGCCTCGCTGGTCGATGCGCTGCTCGCGGATCGCCTGGGGCCCTACCGAAATCCGCTCGACGAGCGGGCGTCGGAGCTCGCCGATCCCGCGGACATTCCGGGGGCGTCGCACTTGGCCGGCCGGCTGGCCGACGCGCGAGGCCGAGGAGCCACCGTCTGGGTCGAGCCCGATCGCGGCGTCGATCTCGCGCTCCTCCCACTGCTGCGCGCCGTGATCGGCGATCGGGTGCGCCGGGTGGAGCCCGATGACCGGCCGGAGGCCGGCGACTTCCTGCTCCGCGCCGGCGGCGCTCGCCCGTTGCTGGTGTTCAAAGCGTTGCAGATCCTGCAGTGCCGGGGCCTCACCGATCCGCTGCGGGACTACGTCGCGTTCGACCTCGAGACCACCGAGATGAACGTGGCCGAGTGCGAGATCGTCGAGCTCGGCGCCGTGCGCGTACGGGGCCGGACCATCGTGGCGCAGTTCAAACAGCTCGTCCGAACCGTGCGCCCGATCAGTCCCCAGGCCACCGCCGTGCACGGTATTCAGGATACCGACGTGTGCGACCAGCCTGCGTTCGCCCAGATCTGGCCCGCGTTCCGCGCCTTCGTGGGGGGCGACGTCCTCGTGGCCCACAACGGCCACAAGTTTGACTTCCCGGTACTCCGCCGTCTCGCGGCCGGCCTGCCCGGCGTCGACGACCTGGTGTTCCTCGACACGCTCCCGCTGGCGCACTCGCTCGTCGACGGAGGAAGCGCGAAGCTTCAGGATCTGGCCCATCGATTCAGGGTGCCCACCGGCCAGTCGCATCGCGCCCTCGACGATGCCGCTGCCCTCGCCGGCGTCGTGCGGCATTTGGGCGACCTCAGGCTCGCGCGCTCGCGGAAGGTCGCGCTGGTGCAACTGCTCGGCTGGCTCGGGCTGGCCCTGGCGCTCGATGCGCCGGCCGATCCGAGCCCGGAGGAGCGGCTGCTCCGGGAGCTGGCGTTGTCGGCGGCGCTGGGCCGATACGGAGGCTGCCTCGAGACCTATGCCGAACTGGCCGCCGGCACCGACGCACCCACGGTCGAGGAGCTGATCGAACGGCTTGGGGGTCAGCGGCTGCTCGAGCGGATCCGCACCCAGCGCTCGGTGGCTGAGCGCTATCCCGCCTCCGCCGCCCGGCTGGCGGCGCTGGTCGAGGCCAGCACCGCGCCGTCGCTGGGTGAGAGCATCGACGGAGTGCTCGAACGCGTGGCGCTCTCGCGGAGCGACGGCTGCCGTACCGACGGCGATCGGGTGAGCCTCCTGACGCTCCACGCCACGAAGGGGCTGGAGTTCTCCCGGGTGTACGTCGTGGGAGCCGAGGACGATCTGCTTCCGGGTCGACACGCGCTCGAGGACGACAACCAGCAGGAGATCCAGGAAGCTCGGCGGTTGCTCTACGTCGGCATGACGCGGGCGAAGGACCGTCTGGTGCTCACCCGAGCCATCCGGCGCGACGGCCGATCGACAGGGGGCAGCCGCTTTCTGCGCGAGGCAGGGCTCGAACCCGGGGTATTAGATTAGCGGTCAGACCTTCTGAGGAGCCAGACACCGTGGCCAAGACCGCGACCATCGAGACCAGCAAGGGCACCATCGT
>JACCSZ010000138.1 GCA_013812695.1 Gemmatimonadales bacterium
TCAGCTCGGACCAGCCGAACAGGAAGGCCGGGAGTGGGCCGAACGCTTCGAGGATGTACGCGAAAACGCCCCCCGACCTGGGGAGCGCGGCGGCCAACTCGGCATAGGTCAGCGCCCCGAACAGGGCCACCAAACCGCCCACGACCCAGGCCAGCAGCACGGGACCGGGCTCATGCAGACGCTCGGCGACGCCTGCGGGCACCCTGAAGATGCCGCTCCCGATGGTCGACCCCACCAGCACCGCGACGGCGCTGCCGAGACCGAGATGTCGGGGGAGCCGTTCGCCCCAGGCGTCACGTTGGACGGACATGAGCTAAATATAGTCTTGACAACACAGTGCCGTGCGCGTTCTTTCCCCGCCTTATGCTCCCCACCGCGCCTCCCACCCCCCCCGATCGCAGCCGCCTGCTCCGCCGCCTGGCCTGGATCGCCGCCGCCTTCGCCTTTGGCCTGGTGGTGCTCGGGGGGGTAGTTCGGATCACCGGGTCGGGCATGGGTTGCGGCGACCACTGGCCCCGCTGCAACGGCGAATGGTTCCCCCCGCTCGACCTGCCGACCCTGATCGAGATCGGCCACCGGTGGGCGGCGGCGCTGGTCAGCGTGCTGGTCCTGGCCGTAGCGCTCGTGGCCTGGCGCCGCCACCGCGACGAACCGGCGCTCCGGAACCCGGCCCTGCTTGCCCTGGCGCTGCTCGTCGCCCAGGTGCTGCTGGGTGGCGTTACGGTCAAGCTGGCGCTGCCGCCCTGGGTGGTGGTCGCCCACTTGGCCAACGCCATGCTGCTGCTCGGGGCGCTGATCTGGGTCGCCCTCCGCGCCGCTCATGCCGGTGACCCGGCCGAGCCCGGGGCCCGGCACGGCGCGCACGGGCTCGTACTGGCCACGGCGGGGCTCGGCTTTGCCGTGATCCTGTTCGGCGCGCAGGTCGCCAACTTCAACGCCGGGCTCGTCTGCCTCGGTTTCCCGCTCTGCAACGGCAGCGCCCTGCCCCCGGCGTCCTCGCTGGGCGCGCTCCACTGGGCCCACCGCGCGCTCGCCTTTGCGTTCCTCGGGCTCGCAGTGGTCATGGTGAGCCGGGTGGGCCGCCGGACCGATCCGGGGGGCCAGCGCCTCAGGCGCGCCGCAGGGATGGTGCTGGCCGCCACCGTGGTGCAGATCGGCGTGGCGGCGGCGATGGTGCTGTACCTGCTGCCGCCCTCGCTCCGGGCGCTCCACCTGCTGGCGGGCACGCTGGTCTGGGCAGCACTGGTGCTGCTGGTGTTCCGGTCGGGACGGACCCCGGTGGCGGACGCGGCGGCCGATCCGGCGGTGGGCGACGTGGAGCCGGCTGTGCGCCGTCCGTCGCTCGCGGCCGACCTGATCACCCTGACCAAGCCCCGCATCATCTCGCTCCTGCTGGTCACCACGATCGCGCCGATGTTCATCACGCCGGCCGGGCTCCCGACCTGGAGCCAGATCGTCTGGGTGCTGGTCGGCGGGTACCTCATGGCGGGCGGCGCCAACGCGATCAACATGTGGTTCGACCGGGACATCGACACCCGGATGTCGCGCACCCGGCTCCGGCCGATCCCGGCGGGACGGGTGTCGGCCGAGTTCGGCCTGGCGTTCGGCGTGTCGCTGGGGCTGGTGGCGTTCGCGGTCTTCTGGACCCGGGTCAACCCGCTCAGCGCGTGGCTCGCGCTCGGCGGGCTGCTGTTCTACGTGTTCGTCTACACCATCTGGCTCAAGCGGACGAGCCCGCAGAACATCGTGATCGGCGGGGCGGCCGGCGCGTTCCCGCCGCTGGTGGGCTGGGCGGCGATGACCGGGCGGCTCGACCTGGCGGCGGTCTACCTGTTCGCCATCATCTTCTACTGGACCCCGCCGCATTTCTGGGCGCTGGCGCTGATCAAGCAGGCCGACTACGCCCGCGCGGGCATTCCGATGCTGCCGGTGGTGCGCGGCGAAGCGCGGACCAAGTACGAGATGATGGTCTACACGCTCATGCTGCTCCCGCTCACGATCATGCCCACGCTGTTCGGGGCGCTCGGCCTGTTCTACGGGGTGGCCGCCGTGCTCCTCGGTGCGCGGCTGCTCTGGTATTGCGTGCGGCTCTACCGCGCGCAGTCGATCACCCCGGTGGCGTGGCAGATGTACCGGTATTCCCTGGTCTACCTCGCCCTGCTGTTCGTGGCGATGGGCATCGACCGGGCGCTGCCGTTCGGGCGACCGGCGCCACAGAAGGTGATCATCCTGAGCCGGCCCGGGGCGCAGGTGGCGATGCCGACTACGGCGCATGTGCATCCCTAGGTGGCGGTTGCCCGGCGGATGTCCTGTCACCCTGAGATGCACTGTCACCCTGAGATGCACTGTCACCCTGAGCGTAGCGAAGGGGCCATGATTCAGGGCATGCCCCCTTCGCTACGCTCAGGGTGACTCCCCCACGCGTGCCGGCACCCGCCGAGCCCCCCAAGCGCCGGATCCCCAAACCCGGCCGGCTGCTCCGGCTCTGGCCGCGCGTCCGCCCGTATCGTGGCATCCTGCTCGGCGCCACCGTCGCCCTGGTGCTGAGCAGCCTCGCCAGCCTCGCCTTTCCGATGGTCGTGCGGTACCTGCTCGACGCGGCCTTCATCAACCGCGACCGCGCTCTGCTCGACCGCATCGCCCTCGGCCTGGTGGCGCTGTTCTCGGTGCAGGCGGTGCTCAACTACATCCAGGCGTACCTGCTGAGCGCCGCGGGCGAGCAGGCGGTGGCCGGGCTCCGGCGCGAGGTGTTCGCGCGGCTGCTCGAGATGCCGCCCGGCTTCTTCGCCGAGCGCCGGACGGGCGAGCTCACCAGCCGGCTGACGGTGGACATCGGCCTGTTGCAGAGCGTGCTGAGCCACCAGATCTCGGAGTTCGCGCGCCAGGTGCTGGCGCTGATCGGCGGCGTCGTTCTGCTCACGTACCTGCAGCCCCGGCTCACGCTGACCGCGCTGCTGGTGGCGCCGGTGGTGGTGGGCACGGCGCTGGTGTTCGGCCGCCGGCTCCGCCGCATCACGACCGGCGTGCAGGACCGCGTGGCCGAGGCCAGCGCGGTGGCCGAGGAGGCGTTCTCGCAGATCCGGACGGTGCAGAGCTTCGTACAGGAGCCGGCGGAGCGGGCGCGGTACGGCGAACGGATCGCGGCGAGCGTCCAGTTGGCGCTGCAACGCGCGCGGGTGCGCGGGGTGTTCTTCGGCATGCTTACGTTCGCGACCTTCGCGGGAATCGTATTCGTGCTGTGGCAGGGTGGCCTGCTGGTGCTCGACGGCAGCCTCACGGCAGGGGCGCTAGTAGGTTTCCTGCTGTACACGATCACCATCGCGGCCTCGATCGGCGCGCTGGCCACGTCGTTCACCTCGTACCAGGAGGCGGTCGGCGCGGCCGAGCGAGTGTTCGAGATCCTGGAAACAGCGCCGGGGATCGCCGATCCGGCGGCGCCGGCGACGCTGCCGGCGCCGGTGCGCGGCCGGGTCGCGTTCGAGGGTGTGAGCTTCCGGTATCAGGCGGACCCATCGCTGGTGTGGACGCTCGACGACATCACGCTGGATGTGGCGCCGGGCGAGACCGTGGCGCTGGTCGGTCCGTCGGGCGGCGGGAAGACCACGTTGGTGTCGCTGCTGCCCCGCTTTTGGGACGTGGACGGCGGCCGGATCACGCTGGACGGCGCCGACATCCGCTCGCTCCGGCTGGCCGATCTGCGCGGCGCCATCGGGATCGTGCCGCAGGAACCGGCGCTGTTCAGCGGCACGATTCACGAGAACATCGCGTACGCGCGGCCGGCGGCTACGGCGGCGGAGGTGCAGTCGGCCGCACGGGCGGCGCACGCGCACGAGTTCGTGGAGCGGCTGCCGCTGGGCTACGACACCGTGGTCGGCGAGCGCGGCATCAAGCTCTCGGGCGGCCAGCGGCAGCGGGTGGCGATCGCGCGGGCGATCCTCAAGGATCCGGCGGTGCTGATCCTGGACGAGGCCACCAGCAGCCTCGACACCGAGAGCGAGCGGCTGATCGAGGACGCGCTGGCCCGGCTGCTGGTGGGGCGGACGACGCTGATCATCGCGCACCGGCTGAGCACGGTGCAGCGTGCGGACCGCCTGCTGGTGATCGATCGGGGGCGGATCGTGGAGGAGGGGACGCACGGGGAGCTGCTGGGGGTGGGGGGGTTGTATGCGCGGCTGTACCAGCGGCAGTTCAGGGAGGGGGCGCGGGCGCTGGAGGTGCTGGGCTAGTCACTGGTAACAGGTTGCTCCATAATCGTTTAGATGCGTCTTGCCTAGTAGTATTAACCATACTACCTTTGGTGGCATGGCAGACAAGATTTCTGAACGGGCGGCCGCCGAACTGGAGCGTGTCCTCAGCAGGCACGAGAAGAAACAGAAGGCTTCGGTGAGCCTCTCCGGTGAGCTCATTCGTGCCGCGGACGTAGTCGCGGGCAAGGCTCAGCGATCCGCACTGCTCGAGCGTGCCGTTCGCCGCTACTTCCGGCATCTGCTTCGCCGCGCGCGCCACGAGCGGGACCTGCGGCTCATCGAGGCGGGCGCCGAAGTCACCAATCGCAAATCAGATACTCTGCTGGACCTCCAGAGCTGGCCCGAATGAGTCTCGATCGTGGTGAGATCTACCTGGTTTCGCCGCCGCCGGGAAAGGACCCCAAGCGCTCCCGCGCCTTGGTCGTGGTGAGCCGGCAGACTTTGTGTGACTCCAAAGCGGACAAGGTGATCTGCGCACCCATCAACTCCGAGGCGGACGGCCGATCGACTGAAGTCGCGGTCGGAGTCGAAGACGGCCTGAAGCACAAATCGGTCGTCAACTGCGACCAGTTGGTCTTGGTCGAGAAGTCGAGGCTGAACAACTACCTGGGCTCACTCTCGTCCAAGAAGCTGGCCGTCCTTCGTGACGCACTGCGTATTGCGCTCGATGTCGAGTAATCCCGCCCTTTAAAAACCCTTGTTTCCACAGCCCCAACACGCATAGCGAAATCCTGCATGTGCGCCTGAACAAGACTCTGAGAACATCGCGTACGCGCGGCCGGCGGCCACGGCGGCGGAGGTGCAGTCGGCCGCACGGGCGGCGCACGCGCACGAGTTCGTGGAGCGGCTGCCGCTGGGCTACGACACCGTGGTCGGCGAGCGCGGCATCAAGCTCTCGGGTGGCCAGCGGCAGCGGGTGGCGATCGCGCGGGCGATCCTCAAGGATCCGGCGGTGCTGATTCTCGACGAGGCCACCAGCAGCCTCGACACCGAGAGCGAGCGGCTGATCGAGGACGCGCTGGCCCGGCTGCTGGTGGGGCGGACGATGCTGATCATCGCGCACCGCTTGAGCACGGTGCAGCGGGCGGACCGGCTGCTGGTGATCGATCGGGGGCGGATCGTGGAGGAGGGGACGCACGGAGAGCTGCTGGGGGTGGGGGGGTTGTACGTGCGGTTGTATCAGCGGCAGTTCAGGGAGGGGGTGGTGGAGGTGGGGGGCGGCGGACTGGAAGACCCGCTCGGCTGACCCCGCGCGAGCGCTCGGAGTTGCCGAGGCCGCACCTGCAGCATAGACTCAGCCCATCGCCCTTCTCGACCGCTTCCTGATCGATCCAGACATTCGCTTCGGAAAAGCCCTGCGTTCGTGGCACGCGGATCACCGTCGGTGATGCGCTGTCCCATCTGGCTGCCGGCACCTCGCAAGAGCAGCTCATGGGCGAGTTTCCCCAACTCGGCTCCGAAGATATCCGCGCTTGTCTCGCGTTCGCGGCGGAACGCGAGCGCCGCACGCTGACCATTCCGGCCGCTTGAGATAGCGGTGCGGCTGCTCTTCGACGAGAACCTGTCGGAGCAGCTCGTAGACGTGCTCGCCGATCTCTTTTCCCGACTCACTGCATGTTCGGCCGCTTGCCAGCGCCGGGGCTTCGGACCTGTCCGTGTGGCGGCTTGCTGCGGAGCATGGCTGTCTGCTGGTGACCAAGGACGAGGACTTTGGCGGTTCCAGGACTTGATGGTCAGCTCGGCCCAGGACGAGGACGTACTGTAGGTCCAGCCCCTAGACCGGAAACCCAAGTGCCCCCGCCGGAAGTTTCGGCGGGGGCACTTGGTTAAGCCGTCCAGTCGAGGCCTACCTTGCGACCGTGATCGACAGCGGCGAAGCCGCTCCGGCATCTCCCGCGAAATCCTCGGCGACCACGTAGTAGGTTCCCGGCGTGAGCGTATACACGCCAACCTCAGGATTATTCGACAGGGCAGCCTGGAAATCACAGGAGCCGTCAATGGCGCCGGGCGCGGGGCACAGGAACAGGTCGATGTCCGATCCGGT
>JACCSZ010000117.1 GCA_013812695.1 Gemmatimonadales bacterium
CCGGACCAATCCGGAAGCAGCCGATGGCGTTGATAGAACGGTATATCACCTCAGCCGAGCCCAAGCCGAGCTGGGGCATTCTGTGCGACTGCTCTCCATCACCAACAAAACCCCGATTCCGATTCCCCGTGTTCAGGTTTCCGTCTATCGCTCGATCGAGCCTTCACCCCTTATCGTCTGGCCCCGGCTGCGCGACCTGCTGGCGTGGCGGTCCCCGCTCAATATCCCGACGGAACTAATGGACGAGCTGCTGTCGTGGAGGCCGGACTTTCTCCACCTCCACGGCGTGCACATACCGCAGCATTGACGGCTGGCGCCCGAGCATCGAAGCGGGACATTCCCTATTGCATCTCCGTCCACGGCATGCTCGCGCCGGGCGCGGAAGCGCGTCATCCTTGGACCAAACGAGCGGTGCGGCTGATCCAATGGCCATTTCTCGATCGGGCGGCTTTTCTTCACGCGCTCAGCGAGCGTGAAATGGAGGATCTCAGAACCTACGGCGCCCGAGCGGACACCTTGGTGGCGCCGAACGGGATTGACGTCAGCGCCTTCCCCTCCCCGGTGAGACGCTCGCCGCGGGAGGTAGCCGAGACGCCGGATGCCGAAGGGTTGCTGTTTGCATTCGTTGGCCGGCTCGACCCCAATCAGAAAGGTCTCGACTTACTGTTGGAGGGCTTCGCACAAGCGAGCCTTGCCATGCAAGGTTGCGATTAAATCGGTCCGGAGTGGCGATCCAGTAAAGCGGCATTGGAAACTTGCACGCCGCTTGGCGATTGCCTCCCGGGTCGAGTTTGCCGGGCCGGCGTTCGGCCGCCGCAAACTCGATCTCCTGTCGCACGCTACGGCGTTTGTGCATACGTCCAGGTGGGAGGGGCTCGCCTTCGCCGTCCTCAAGGCGGCCTGCCTGGAGCTTCCGCTACTGTTGACGCCTGCAGCCGACCCCGGCGGAAAGCTCGGACCCGCAGGGGCGGCCATCGTGGTGCCACCCACCACCAGCGCCATCGCGGAGGGATTGCGGCGACTCGCGGACCTGAATCCTCGCGAGCGTGACGAGATGGGCCGTCGAGCACGAAGGCTGGTGGAGGCCGAGTTTGCGTGGCCCGCGGTTGCGCGAACCATGACTGGCGCCTACCGCCGCTACTCTCTTTTCGGCCGACGCCCATGAGCCCTGTCGCTGCCGGGATCATCAATTTGGAATACGCGGGACCTGCTTCGCGACTGCCTGAGCAGCGTTCGCGCGGAAGGCCC
Source organism: Gemmatimonadales bacterium (assembly GCA_013812695.1). Lineage (GTDB taxonomy): Bacteria > Gemmatimonadota > Gemmatimonadetes > Gemmatimonadales > GWC2-71-9 > CAVVWJ01. Next base: position 1,249 of record JACCSZ010000117.1, read on the forward strand.
GAGCGAGCTCGTGGTCGTCGATAATGGCTCGAGCGACGGCAGTCAAGCGATGTTGCGCGAAGAGTTTGACGACATCCGCCTGATCGTGAACCCGCATAACCCGGGCTTCGGCGCGGCGGCGAACCAGATCTTCTCGCTCACGACTGCGCCCTACCTGTTCCTGCTGAACGGCGATACTCGGGTCCAACCCGGGAGCCTCTGCTCGATCTCGAACTATCTGGATCTGCACCCGCGCGTCGCTGTGCTGGGACCGGAACTGGTGCACCCGGACGGTCGGCTGCAGTCTTCGTGCTCAGCTTTTCCGCACCCGTTGCTGCCGCTGGTGAAGAGCAAAGTCCTGACCAGACTCGTGCGGCGGCTTCCCGGCGTGCGTGATCGGCTGCTGGATACTTGGCGCCACGACGCGCCGCGCAAAGTGCCATGGGTAGTCGGCGCTGCGCTCGGCATTCGGCGCGAGGCGTTCCGCGAGGTCGGCGGCTTCGACGAGGGCTTTCACCTGTACTTTGAGGAACCCGATCTCTGTCACCGGATGCTGAAGGCAGAGTGGGACACGCACTACGCACCGGTCACCGAGGTCATCCACATCGAGGGCGCGAGCACGCAGCAGCGCAGACAAGAGGTGCTCTGGGACTGGGTCGTCAGTTACATGCGCTACAACGAGCGGCATCATGCCGGCCGGCAGCTCGAGCTGTCACAGATGACGTTCCGCTGGAGCATGAGGGTGCGCTGGGCTCGCGAGAAGCTTCGGGCACTGCGCGCCAAGGATCCCGTCCTCCGGGCAGAGCACACCGCCGACGCCGCCGTCTGGGCCCGGGCAATGACCCTCCCCCAAAGAAAGTGACCTGCCCCCCGCGCGGGCCGACGCGCAGGTTGGTCGCCAAGGTGTTATTGGCCTCGGCCACTGGGGCCTGCCGATCGGTGCCGGCGAGGAGCAGTTTGCCGTCGTACGACGCTCGAGCCGAGGTCGTGCGAGCGACCCGGGTGCGCGAGGCTGAGCGGCTGCAAGCCGGAATCTGCCTGGGGGCGGCGCGGTCACGCGAGCTCTTGCTGCACTTGCCGAGCTGCCTGATGTGCGGAATCAGCCCGAGCACGGGAGCGCCGGTGGCGAAATGCACGTCTCGCCGCGTGTACGGACTTGTCCCGGTACTCCCGGAGAAAGGCAACCATGAGGCCGAGCGTCAGCCCCGCGAAGCCGGCCAGTGCCAGGTTCAGTGGCGGATTGGGGCGGATGGGATCGCGCCGTAGGAGCGCCGTAGGTTCCCTCACACATACTTTTCAAGCCGGCCGAGATCGCGGCGGTGGGCATGCCGACCTCAGCGCGGCTCCAGATCCTGCCGCAGACCTTACGGCTGGGGCTGCTGCCTACACTGCTGTCGGCGCTAGCGATCGCCGCGTGGGTGCTCGTGGCACCTTCCGAAATTTCCGCCGCGGCCATCCTGGCTTTGACATGCACCGCGAGCCTCGCCGCACTCGTGTCTCCGATAAAGGATCACGTTCGGCGCATGCTGCACCTGGCGGGTCGCTCGTGGCACGCCGTATGGGTCTCCGCCCGTCCAGTTGCTTGTCACGGTCGCCAGCATCTGGGTCCTCGACCGCTATGACACTCCCATCTGGTGGGTGCCGTTCAGCGGGCTTGCAATCGCCAACCTGCTCTCGCTCGCGGCCCGCCTGTGTGTACTCCCCGGTCGCGCGCACGAGGCGGCCGACGCACAGCTTTCGTTTCGACAGCTCGCCACTTCCGGGTACTGGCTTCTGGTGGTCGGACTGACGCCCCTGGCGGCGGCTTTCTT
>JACCSZ010000145.1 GCA_013812695.1 Gemmatimonadales bacterium
GCGCGCGGCCGCGCGCGACAGCCCTCCCGCGCCCGACAGCGCCGGATCCGCCGGCGCCACGCGCGTCGATACCGTGCGCGTCGTGTCGCCGCTGTACGCCTATGGCATCAGCACCGCGGGCGGGCGAATGGTCGAGGCGCGCCTCCACCGCTATCGGTCGATGGCCCCCGCCGACAGCGGCTCCACCGCGCAGATCCTGCCGGTGGACGGCCGGCTCCTGACCCTCACGCTCGTGGAGGGCGGCGATACGACTCCGCTCTCCAACTGGACCTTCACCGCGTCGGCGGAGTCGCTCACCGTCTCGGGGCCCACGACGCTCCGGCTGAGCGGATCGCGTGGCGCAACCGCCGTCGACCTGACCTACTCGTTCGTGCCAGACGACTATCGCATCGCCGTGCAGGGACGAGTCACCGGGGTGGGCCCGAACGGCGGGACCCTGCTCGTAGGCATGGGCCCCACGCTGGCCAATACCGAGGCCAACGTCAAGGAGAATCATCAGGCGCTGGCCGTCGTGACCCGGCGGAACGACGCCGAGCGCACCGACCTCGGCGGTCTGGATGCCGGGGAGACCCGAACCATCAGCGGGCCGCTCGACTGGGCCGCGATCAAGTCCAAGTACTTCGTCACCGGGGTACTCGACTACGACAGCGCCGGCGGCCGGATCAGCGGCACTACGATCGCCGCGCGGTCCACGCCCGAGGACGCCGCGCCCGAAGCGGATGTCCGGCTGAGCGTCCCGCTCCCGCCCAGCGGAGAGTTCGGCTACACCGTCTACGCCGGCCCGATGGAGTACGACCGCCTCGAGCGACTCGGCCGCGGCTTCGACGACGTGAATCCCTACGGCTGGCCCGGCTTCCGCACGATCATCCGGCCCGTGGCGGTCGGCGTGCGCTGGCTCCTGGTCTGGATGCACGAGCACCTGCACCTGGCCTATGGCCTGGTGCTCGTGTTCTTCGGGATCATGGTGCGCGTGCTGCTCTGGCCGCTCAACCAGAAAGCCATGCGCGCCAACATGCAGCTCCAGGCAGTGCAGCCCTTGATGAAGGACATCCAGGAGCGCCACAAGAGCGACCCGCAGCGGCTGCAGCAGGAGATGTTCAAGCTCTACAAGGAGTACAACGTCAACCCGCTGGGCGGCTGCTGGCCGATGCTGGTCCCGATGCCGGTGCTGTTCGCGCTATTCTTCGTGTTTCAGAATACGATCGAGCTGCGCGATGCGTCGTTCCTCTGGCTGCCGGACCTCTCGCGGCCGGACCCGCTCTACATCATTCCGATCGTCATGGGCGCCTCGATGTGGGGCCTGACCAAGGTCGGCCAGGTCGGGATGGAGCCGAATCCGCAGATGAAGATGATGCTCTACGTCATGCCGGTGATGATGACGTTCCTGTTCCTCAACTTCGCGTCGGGGCTCAATCTGTACTACGCGGTGAGCAACATCGCGAGCATCCCGCAGCAGTGGCTGCTGGCGCGGGAGCGGGTGAAGAAGACCGCGGCGCCGGAGCTGAAGACGAAGCCGACTCCGATCGCGACGGGAGCGAAGAAGAAGCGGGGGTAGCGGCCATGCTCTCCGACCCCATCGCCGCACTCGCGACTCCGCCGGGGAGATCGGCGCTCGCCGTCGTCAGGGTCAGCGGGTCCGGCGCGTTCGAGGTGGCCGGCCGGGTCATCGACGGGTTCCGCACCGCCCCTCCTCGGAGCGTCACGCTGGCCACGTTCCGAGATGTCCGGGGCTCGGCGATCGACCGAGGGCTCTACGCCGTATTCCCGAGCCCGGGCAGCTATACCGGCGAGGATCTCGTCGAGCTCTCGTGTCACGGCGGCCTGCTCGCGCCGGCGCTGGTCCTGGCCGCGCTGCATGAGGCCGGCGCGCGTCCGGCCGCGCCGGGGGAGTTCACCCGTCGCGCCGTGCTGAACGGCAAGCTCGACCTGGTGCAGGCCGAGGCGGTGGGCGATCTGATCGAGGCGGTCGCCCCGGCCCAGGCGCGCGCCGCGCTACGGCAGCTCGATGGCGGCCTCTCGCGCCGGCTCGCGGACCTACGTCGGTCGCTGATCGAGATCGAAGGGCTTCTCGCCTACGACATCGACTTTCCTGGCGAGGACGACGGGCCCGTGCCACCGGCCCGGATCGCCTCACGGCTCGAGACGGTGGCGGCGCAGATCGACCGGCTCCTCGTCACCGCGCCTGGCGCCGAGCGGCTCCGCGAAGGCGCGCTGCTCGTGCTGGCGGGCCGACCCAACGCCGGCAAGTCGTCGCTCTTTAACGCCCTGCTCGGTGCCGACCGGGCCCTCGTCACCGAGATTCCCGGCACGACCCGCGACGCCGTCGAGGCGTACACCGACTTTCTCGGCTGGCCCGTCCGGCTGGTCGATACCGCCGGGCTCTGGGACGCGCCCGACCGAATCGGCCGGCTCGGGATCGAGATGAGCCGCCGCTACCTGGCCTCCGCCGATTTGGTGCTCCTGTGCAGCGAGACCGGCCGGGCGCTCGGTCCCGACGAATCGTCGATCGCGACGGAGCATCCGACGCAGGTCGTACGGACCAAGGCCGATCTGGATGGCGAAGTGACGGACGCCGCGCTTAGCGTATCGGTGGTGACGGGGCAGGGACTCGAGGACGTGCGACGCGTGGCCGCGGAGCGGCTCTTCGGCGACCGGATCGCGCTCGTGGATCTGGAGCCCGCGTTGACGCGTGCGCGGCACCGGACGGCGCTTGCCCGGGCGAGCGAGGCGCTGGCGGGGGCCCGCACACAGATGGGCGCGGATTCGGTGCTGGTGGCCCACTCCGTCCGTGAGGCCACGACCGCCCTCGACGAGCTGATCGGGACGGTCGGCGTCGAGGAGATCTTGGATCAGGTGTTCAGCAGCTTCTGCGTGGGGAAATAGACACGGGTAGTCCGAATCATGGCCCCTTGGCTGCGCTCAGGCTGACTCGCGTAACGCCGGGCTACGCCGTCTGAATCCCCCGCGCCACGTCCTCCGCCGCCTGGAACTCCAGGGCCGGCGCTCGCACCGCTTCCGCCAGCCCGCGCTCGGCCACCAGCGCTTCCGTCATTCGATAGCCGAGGTAGTAACCTGACCGCTCGGGCAGCACGCGCCCGCCGACCAGCCGCGCCGTCGGGCTCATGCCGCCCGAGAGATAGCGGAGCCTGAGGCCGAGGCCGCTCTGCTCGACATCGGGTTCGACCACGCGGCGCAGGAATGCCTCCATCTCACGGAGCCGGTGATACTGGCGGCGCGGGTAGCCGAAGTAGTCCGCCGAATCGAATCCCGGCGCCACCGCCTGCGCGGCATGCACCGCGAGCCCCTCGTTCACCAACAGCTCGCGCAGGGAGGCGCGGCTGCCCGTGGACCAGTAGTCGTAGTATCCGCCCGCCTCCGCGACCAGCCGGTGCAGGTCGCTGCCGCTCGTGGGCGAGGTATAGCGGACCGTGTGCGCCAGCTCGTGCCCGATCCAGAGCGGGATGAGATCGGGCGGGAGGCCCATGCCGTACGTCTCGGGGTTGACGCGTCCGGTGAAGTGCTCCAGGCAGACGAACGCGACCCCGCGGCCGCCCACGACGAGCTCGCCCGCGTTGGCGCCACCGAGGCCGACCATGAGGTAGGTGTCGGTCGGCCGGTCCACCTGCAGCACCGCTTCGGCGCGCGCGATCGCCTCCTCGGCGAGCTGGACGAAGTCGACGGTGTCGGCGAGGGCGAGGAGATCGCTGCGATCAGCCCGCAACGCGGCGGTGACGATCTCGCCGGCGTGCGGGCTGTCGGGGTCGAGCACGTAGTTGCGCCAGTAGGCGTCGAGGATGGGGCGGTGGGACTCGCGATACTGCCGATACGCCGCCTCCCGGTCAGCGGCGTTGAGCACCGTGAGAAAATCGGGAAGAAGATTGATCAGCACGGCGGACAATACGAAAGGGCGCGCGAAGATGCAAGAGACTGCTAGTGCTCCTGCTTCTTCTGCCGCGACACCTCATCGAGGAACCGCCGCTCGGCGGCGGTGAGGCTGGCGATGCCCTGCTCGCTGATCTTGTCGAGCACGCGATCGACTTCAGCGGCCACCGGGTCGGCATCGTTGCGGCGGCGTGGCCGGATCGGGGTCGGCGGCGTGCGGCGCTGCTCGGGCTCGGCGGCGCCCGACTGGACCATGACCACCCGCTCGACCGCGCGGGGCGGTGGACGGGGGCTCCGGCGTGAGAGCGACTGCAGGCGGAAGAACAGATAGCCGAAACCCGCGCCGCCCACGTGCGCCAGGTGCGCGATCCCGTCGTTGGGCGTGAGCTGCGAGAGCACGATGTCGAGCCCGATCAGGACCAGGATGAACGTCCGTGCCTTGACCGGCATCGGGAATGGAAAGACCAGGATCTCCGCGTCCGGCCAGAGCAGCGCGAACGCCACGCCGACGCCGAGCACCGCGCCCGACGCGCCCACGATGGCAGCCGTCGGCATCACGCCCGACAGCGCGAGGCTCAGGACCGCCGCGCCGATGCCGCAGTAGAGGTAATAGAGAATGAAGGCCCGGCCGCCGAGCCGCTGCTCGACCGGGGGCCCGAAGACGAACAACATGAGCATGTTGCCCAGCAGGTGCAGCAGCCCCGCGTGGACGAACATGTAGGTGACGAACGTCCACGGCCGGCGCAGCGCCTCACCGGGCGCGAATCGCAGCGCGCCGTGCAGCGTCGGGTCGACGAAGACCGTCATGAGCAGGAGCAGCATCACCGCGTTCGCGATGATGAGGCGCCCCACCCAGGGGGTCAGTCGGTTGGAGGGAGAAAGATTCATCGGACTACGCCTT
>JACCSZ010000152.1 GCA_013812695.1 Gemmatimonadales bacterium
CGAGCGCGTTCTCCTCGATGCGCGACCATCCAGTCCTGCACATCGCGCGGCCGCACGAAGGCATCGACGTCACCGCGCCGCTGGGGAGCCCGATCGAGGCGCCGGCGGCGGGGCTGGTATCGGACGCGGGGTGGGAATCGGGATACGGTAACACGGTCACGATCGACCATGGGTTCGGCGTCGTCACGCGGTTCGCGCATGCATCCAAGCTCGTCGTTCGAGCGGGCCAGCGGGTATCGCGTGGGCAGCGTATTGCGCTCGTCGGCAATACCGGCCTGGCAACGGGTCCCCACCTGCACTATGAGGTGCATGTGAATGGCCGGCCGGTGGACCCGCTCAGGTATGTGCTGCCGGACCGGGTGGTGACGGACTGAGGAGAGGGTAAGGAGAGATGAGTGTCACCCTGAGCGGAGCGAAGGGGCCATGATTCAGATCATGTCATGGTACCTTCGCTCCGCTCAGGGTGACGGGACGGCCTAGAACTGCACTTTCGGCGCCTCCGCCGACCCCGCTTCCGCCTCGAAATAATCCCGCGGCTTCCCAAGCCCGAACACCTTGGCGGTCAGGTTGTAGGGGAACCGGCGTACGTAGCCGTTGAGCTCGCCCACCGCGCCGTTGTAGTCCTGCCGGGCGACCGCGATGCGGTTCTCGGTCCCCTCGAGCTGATCCTGAAGCTGCTTGAAGTTCTCGCTCGAGCGGAGCTGCGGGTAGGCTTCCGAGATCGCGATCAACCGGCCGAGCCCCTGGTTGAGCGCGGCGTTGGCGGCCGCCATCTCGGGGACGTTGCCGGACTGGATCGCGCCGCCGAGGCGGGCCCGGGCGTTGGCGATGGAGATGAACACGGTGTCTTCCTGCTTGGTGACACCTTTGACCGTGTTCACCAGGTTCGGGATGAGGTCGGCCCGGCGCTGCAGCTGAGTCTGGATCTGCCCCTGCGCCTGGTTTACCCGTTCGTCCATCGTTTGAATCGTGTTGTAGCCGCATCCCGCGGTCAGGACCGCGAGGAGGGCGAGCTTGCAGGCGACCGCCGACGAGCGCTTCATCACTGGTCTCCGAGCTGAAGTTGGTCCACGTACGCCGCGGCGAGCGCCACGGCGTCCATGTAGTGTTCGAACTCCGGGGCGGTGCAGCGCCAGCCGCGATCGCCGCGACGCTCCACGGGCGTGACGAGGGCGGCCGCAGGCGCCCCGGCCAACGCGGCGCCTTCGGCGGCGAGTGCGGTGGGTGAGGCGGGCACCGGCCGGCCCGCCAGCGTGAGGAGCGACCGCAGCAGCACCAGAATGGTGGCGGCGCTCGCCGATGCCAGCGCGCCCAGCGCCTTTTCGTCGCCCGCCGCGGCGGCATAGCCTTGACGCAGGCGCAGCAGTTTCCCGCGCAGCTCGCGTTCGAGGGCGCGCCGGAGGTCGGTGCGATCGACGTGCGTCCCGCCGATCGGATCCGTACCCCGGAGCACCTGGTAGCCGGCGCGCATGTCGGTAATCTCGATCGGGAAGACGTCCGAGGCACGTGCCCACTCCGACCGGCTGATCAGCAGCGGGGGCTCAGAGGCCGCTTTCCGCCACGCCGAGAACGCGGCAGCCAGGGCGCGAAGGCTGGCGGGCGACGGGTCGTCCAGCACCAGCATCAGATTGATGTTGGACCGTCCGGCAATGTAGTCCCCGCGCGCGGCCGAGCCGTACAGGAGCGCGCTGTAGCCGGCGCCGAGGGCCGAATCGGCCGCCGTCAGGAATGGCGTCACTACGCGCTCGACCGACTCGTGCATCAGAATCGCCCTCCGGAGCCGCCGCCGCTGAACCCACCACCGCCACCGAAGCCCCCGAACCCGCCACCGCCCCCGCCGAAGCCTCCGCCACCCCATCCGCCGCCGATCCACGGTCCCGCACCCCAATATACTCCGCGCCGGCGGCGGCCCCGGTTGGCCAGCACGGCGAAAAGAACGAACACCAGCAGGGGCAGCAGCGAGACGATCTGCGAGCCTGGGCGGCGGACGGCCACCGGCCGCGGCGCCGTGGCGAGCGTCGAATCGGTGACGCCGTACCCGCGGGCGACCAGGCTCGTGAGCTCGCGAATGCCGGTCATGAGCGCGGCACCGTACTCCTCGCGCGCGAGCAGCGGCCCCATGACCTCCCGGCGGATCTGCCCGGAGGCCGCATCGGTCACGATACCTTCGAGACCCTGGCCCACCTCGATGCGCAGGTGCCCCGTGCCGGGCTCGCGATTTTGTCGCGGCACGAGCAGCACGACCATGCCGGCGTTCCGGCGCTCGTCGCCGATCTCGGCGCGCACGCCGACGCTGGTGCCGGCGAGGATCTTGTTCAGGTCGATGCTGCCGAGACTACCGAGACCACCAACGGCGACAACCTGGTCCGCGGTTGCAGCCGGCACGAAGTCTTCGTCCCTGGCGAGAGACGTGCCGCCCGGACTCACAGCCCGGAACAGGATCTCGTCCTGCTTGAACGTCGTCGGCTTGAGCACCACTCGAACACCGTTCGACAACCGCCA
>JACCSZ010000155.1 GCA_013812695.1 Gemmatimonadales bacterium
GACCTTCTCGACGCGGTCGGAGCGATGGCGCACCGCAGCATCAGCGCGCGGTCGCGGGCGTCGAGCCGAACCAGCAGGGGCGCGGACATCGTCTTCGAACTTGCCGCCCGCAAGCGACGCCCCAGTCATGCCGGCGCTACGAGCGGGTAACGTTCTCCGCCGCGAATGCGACGGATCGAGACGCCGCCGTCATGGCGCCGTGACCGATCAGACGCAGGTTGCGTCGTCCGCGACCGACGGAGCGTCGATGCGCGTCCTGTACTGCACCGATACCTATCCGCCGCAGATCAACGGCGTTTCCATCGTGACCGCGCTGAGCGTGACGGGCCTGGCCCGCCGTGGCTGGGAATGCGCGGTCGTCGCCCCGCGTTACCCGGTGGCGGTCCACGCGGACTGGCGCGGGGACGGCGAGGCGGGCTCCGCCGCGGTGACCAGCCTGCCAAGCGTGGCGCTGCCCGGCTACCGCGAGATCCGCCTGGCCACCTCCGGCCGGTCTGACGTGCGGCGGGTCCTGAACCACTTCCGACCCGATCTCGTGCACTGCGAGACCGAATTTGCAATTGGCCGCATGGGCCAGCGGGCCGGACTGGCGGCCGGCCTTCCGCTCGTATCGTCGTATCACACCGACTTCGGACGGTACTCCGAAGCGTACGGATTGCCCTGGCTGCGCCGCGCGGTCCAGGGTTACCTGACCCGCTTCCACCTTCGGAGTCGGCGGGTGTACACGCCCTCGGCGGCCGCGAAGGCGGATCTCGGTCGTCTGGGCGTCGGGCAGGTGGAGGTCTGGGGGCGGGGCGTGGACACGACCGTGTTCCACCCGCGCCGCCGCAGCCAGGAGCTGCGCGAGCGCCTCGGTATGGGCAGCCGCTTCACGTTCCTGTACGTCGGACGGCTGGCCGCGGAGAAGCGGGTAGATCTGGTGGTCGAGGCGTTCCGGCAGGCGTCGGCGCTCGTCCCGCATGGAGTGATTCACCTGATCATCGCGGGCACCGGTCCGCTCGAGCCGGCGCTCAAGAAGGCGGCGCCGCCGGACGTCACCTTCCTCGGTTTCCTCGACCGCCGGACGCTCCTCCCCGACGTGTACGCCAACTCCGATGCCTTCGTCTTCTCATCCGTTACCGAAACCCTCGGCCTCGTCGTGCTCGAGGCCATGGCGAGCGGCCTTCCCATCGTCGCCGCGCCTGAGGGCGGCGTCCGCGACCATCTGCGCGACGGCGTGAACGGACTGACCTACCCCGCCGGGGATGCCGCCGCGATGGCGAGGGCCATGGTGCGTCTGGTCGCGGACTGGGAGCTGGCACAGCGGCTGGCGGGAAACGCGCGCCAGACGGCGGAAGGGTTGAGCTGGGAGCGCGAGCTGGACCGGCTGGACGCGAGCTATCGCGAGGTGTGCGATGCGGGTGTGGGCGCCGAATCAGGCCTGCCCGTCGGGAAACACGCAGGTGACCGTCGTGCCGCGACCCCGCTCGCTCTCGGCGGACACGCGCCCGCCGTGCGCCTCGACGAGATGCTTGACGATGGCCAGGCCCAGCCCGGTGCCCCCTTCCTCGCGTGAGCGCGAGTGGTCGGCGCGGTAGAACCGCTCGAAGATGCGAGGGAGATGCTCGCGCGCGATCCCCCCGCCGTTGTCGCGGACGCTGACGGCGGTCGCGGCCCCCGTCCGCCGGCTCTGGACGGTGATGTGTCCGCCCTCCGGCGTGTGGCGGAGCGAATTGTCCATCAGGTTGGTGAGCACCTGCCGCAGTGCGTCGAGATCCGCGACGACCACGGCCGCGTCGGGCTCCGCGTCCACGGCGAACGCGACGCGCGACGCGTCCGCGCTTCCGGCCATCGCCGCCCACGACTCCCGCGCCACCGCCGCGATGTCGACCTCGGTCCGGCTCGGCTGCCACCGCCCCGCTTCGATCCGCGAGAGGTCGAGCAGGTCATCCACCAGCCGCTGCATGCGGCGCGCGTTATTGAGAATCGTCCTCAGAAAGCGGTGGGTGGTCTCGGGCTCGGTGGCGTCGCTCAGCAGCGTCTCGGCGTAGCCCGAGATCGACGTGAGCGGCGTCTTGAGCTCGTGGGACACGTTGGCGACGAAATCCCGGCGGACCGCCTCGAGGCGGCGCACCTCGGTGAGGTCGTGGAGCACGAGCACGGCGCCCCCGGCCGGCAGCGGTCGCGCGTTCACCAGAAAGACCCGGTCGTCCATCTCGAGCTGGCGGTCCTGGACCGGCTGGCCGTCCAGCACCACGTCCACGACCTCGCGCGCGGCCTTGACGCGGAACAGTTCGGCCACGACCGGCAGCGGCTCGGTCGGTCCGTAGCCCAGGAGCCGGCGCGCGGCAGGATTGGCGGTGACGATGCGGCCGCGCTCGTCCGCGGCGATGACCCCCTCCACCATGGACTCCACCAGCGCCGCCGATTCGGCCTGTTCGTGACGGAGCTCGTCGAAGCGGTCGCCGAGCTGCCGGTGCATCTGCCGAAGCGCCTGCACCAGCACGTTGATGTCGGGAATGCCGCTGCGGGGGAACCGTGGCGGGGAGCCCGCCGCGATCGCGCGCGCCGCCGCGGCGATGCTGGTGAGCGGTCGGGCGATCGAGCGGCCCGCCACCATCGCCAGCACCGACCCGATGCACAGCGCCACCAACGCGGCGCCGCCCACCGCGCGCTGCGCCCGGCCGATGGTCTCGTCCACCTGCGCCAGCTCCGCGGCCACCCGGATCACGCCGGGCCCGCCCGGCACCGCGACGTAGATCAGCACCCGGCCCACGGTTTCGCTCAGGCGCTTCGCCACGCCGACGCCTTCGCCCAACGCGGCGCGGACCTCGGGCCGGGTGGCGTGGTTCTCGATGGCGGGCAGCGATCCGGGCGGAAAATCGCTGTCGGCGCGGACCCTCCCGGTGCGGTCGACCAGGGTGATGCGGTGGTTGTTCTGGACGGCCAGCCGGTGGACCGCTTGATCCCAGCCGAGTGAGTCGTCGGGAATGGCCTCGCGGATCAGGCGGGCTTCGCTGATGAGGCCGCGGGCGATGTCGCCCTCGAGATCGCGCCGAAGCGAGCGCTCCGCGCCGAACAGGAGAATGAGAACCGCGAGGATCAGGATGAGGACGGTGCCGACGACCAGCCGCTGGGCAAAGCTCACCGCGCTCGGACCCCGCGCTCCGAGCCGCGAAAGCGGTAGCCGAAGCCGCGCACGGTCTCGATCAGCTTGCCCGACTCGCCCAGCTTGCTCCGGAGCCGCTGCACGTGCATGTCGACGGTACGCGTCTGGATGTCGGGCTGCGCTTCCCACACCGTCTCCAGCAGTTGCGGGCGGGTCTGGACCCGTCCGCGCCGCTCGACCAGCGTGAGCAGCAGCTTGTACTCGGTGGCGGTGAGGTTGAGCTCCTCGCCGTCCACGCTGGCGCGGTGGGCCGAGCGGTCGATGGAGATCGGCCCGGCGGCCAGGGTGGAGCCCGCGGTCACCGGCGGCGAGCCGAGCCGGCGGAGCAGGGCGCGCACCCGAAGCGACAGCTCCTGCGGCGAGAACGGCTTGGTCAAATAGTCGTCGGCGCCGAGCGAGAGGCCGCGGATCCGGTCGGTTTCCTCGCGCCGCGCCGTCAGCAGGATGACGCCGACGTCCCGGGTCTCGTCCCTCCGCCGGAGTTCGGTGAGCACATCGTAGCCGGACACCCCCGGCAGCATGAGGTCCAGGATGACGATGTCCGGCCGTTCCTCGCGCGCCGCCTTGAGGGCATCCGGGCCGGTGTTCGCGGTCGAGACCCGGAAGCCGGCCTTGGCCAGGTGGTAGGCGACCAGCGCCGTGATGTCCGGTTCGTCGTCGACCACGAGGATGCGATGCGTCATGACGGTCTCTCCACCCGGGACCTGGTGTGCGAGCGGCTCCGCTCGGCGGCGCGCTCGCGCTCCTCGCGCATGGTGCCGTCGTCGTGCATGACCGCGTCGAGGATCGCCGCAAGCAGGCGACCCTGCGCGCCGAGATCGCGGCGGAGCCGATAGAGTACGAACTGGGCGATCGGGGTGTCGCGCACCACCTCGAGCCGGCGCAACACCTGGAGGTGGCGCGATACCGTCGGCTGCGGCAGCCCCAGCACCGCCTGCAGGTCGGACACGAACAGCGGCGCCGCCGCCAGGCAGTTGAGGATCCGGAGCCGGGTGGGCTCGGCGACGGTGAGCAGCAACTCGGTGTTGGTCGGGGCAGGGTGCATATGCGGCAGTACATATATATACCGAGGCGAATATGCGCAAGGGTGCAGGCCATCGCCCCGCGCGCCCATATTTGGGGCCGATGCTCACCCTCCTCAGCGCGCTCGTGCTCGCCGCCGCTCCGCTCCAGGACACGGCGCACGTCGTGCTCGTGGCCACCACGGACGTGCACGGCCGCGCCACGGATTGGGACTACGTGGCGGACCGTCCCTTCGCGGGGGGCCTGTCGCGCGTGGCGTCGGTGGTGGATTCGCTGCGGGCCCGCTATCCCGGCCAGGTGGTGGTCGTCGACGCGGGCGACCTGCTGCAGGGCGACGCGTTCGCCACGTACTTCGCCCGCGTGACGCCTTCGCATCCGCACCCCATCGTCGAGGCGATGAACCTGGCCGGCTACGACGCGGCCACGCCGGGCAACCATGATTTCGACTGGGGCCTTCCGTTTCTGATGCGGGCCGTGGCGGACGCGCGATTCCCCTACGTCAGCGCCAACCTCTTCGCCGCCCGGGGCGACACGCTGCTCTTCCCGGCCTACCGCGTCGTCCGGCGGCAGCGCATTCGGATCGCCATCGCCGGGTTCACCACGCCGGGCGCTCTGGTCTGGAATCGGGACCAGTTGGCCGGCCACGCGCGGGTCGCGCCGATCGCGGCCGTGGCCGGGCCCACGCTCGAGGCCATGCGCCGCGACGCCGACGTCGCCGTGGCGGTCGTGCACTCGGGACTCGGCGGCCGAGATTCGTACGACACCACCGGCGTGGGCGAGGAGCACGCGGCCGGAGCGTTCGCCGGCCTGGCGGCGCGCCCCGACGTCGTCGTCGTCGGCCACTCGCACCGCGAGATCCGCGACTCCGTCATCGGCGGTGTGCACTTCGTCCAGCCGCGACCGCGTGGCGCGAGCGTCTCGGTCGTCCACCTGGATCTCGCGCACGAGGACGCGGGATGGCGGGTGCGGAGGATTCACGCGGACCTGGTCTCGACCGCCGGGGTGGCCGCCTCGCCGCTGTTGGCCCAGCGGCTTGCGCCCGCTCGCGACTCCGTGCGCGCGTGGGTCCGGAGTGCGATCGGCCTCGCCCTCGCCCCGATGCGCGCCGGGGGCGCGCGCGCGGGACCCGACCCCATACTCGATTTCGTACACGACGTACAGCGCCGGCGTACGGGCGCCGAGCTGAGCGCGACGTCGGCGTTCGACCTCCGGGCGGGATTCGACCCGGACACGATCCGCGTCGCCCACGTGCTGGGGCTCTATCCGTTCGACAATACGCTCCGCGCCGTCCGGATCAGCGGGGCGCAGCTCAAGGCATACCTCGAGTGGAGCGCGCGGTACTTCCTGGTGGATCCCGCCGGCCGGGTCGGGCTCAACGATTCGGTGCCGGGCTACGACTACGACATGGTGGCGGGCGCGCACTACGAGATCGATCTCCGGCGCCCGCTCGGCGACCGCATCCGGGGCCTGAGCGTGCGGGGCCGGCCGGTCGGGCCCGCCGACAGCTTCACCATGGCCGTCAACAGCCACCGCCTGACCGGCGCCGGCGGGTACGACATGCTACGCGGCGCGCCGGTGGTGTACGACAAGGGCGAGCGCCTGCCCGAGCTGTTGATCGATGCCGTCCGGACGCGGAGCCCGATCGATCCGGCGCACTACGCCCTCTCCGATTTTCGCATCGTGCCCGAGGCCGCCGACCGCGCGGTTCGCGCGCGCTTCGGCCTGCCCGCGCGGCCCAGTCCCAAGGCGGCGCGCGACACCGTGCTCCTCCGCATACTCGCCACCGGCGATCTGCACGGCGCCTTCGCGCGGGCCGCCGGCCCGCTCGCGGGCGCGCTTGACAGCCTGGCCGACGACTGCGCGTGCGCTCAGCTCCGGCTCGACGCCGGCGACGCGATGCAGGGCTCGCCGCTCCAGAACCAGACCCGGGGGCGCGCCGGTATGGAGCTGCTCGCCGGGCTCGGCTACGCCGCGGCGGCCCTTGGCGACCGCGACTTCGACTGGCCCACCGATGTGCTGAGGCAGCGGCTGAAGGAGTCGCCGTATCCGTGGCTTGCCGCCAACGTCGTGGACAGCGTCACGGGCCGGCGGCCGGACTGGATCGTGCCCTGGCGGACGCTGGAGGTGGGCGGACTGTCGGTCGCGGTGATCGGCTATGTCACGCCGGATACCAAGCGCACGCTGCCCGCCGACCGCACGCGCGGACTCAGCTTCGGCGAGGGCGAGCTGGCGTTGCACGACGTGCTCGCCGAAGTGGCGGCGCGGCGGCCCGCGGCCACCATTCTCCTGGCGCACGCGGGCGGCGCATGCGACGCGGTGGCCTGCACCGGCGAGATCGTGCGCCTGGCGGAGCAGCTCGGCGGCCGCGGCGTGAGCCTGATCGTGGCCGGGCACACCCATCAGGTGATGACAACGACTGTCGCGGGAATCCCCATTCTCCAGCCCGGGAGCGGCGGATCGATGGTAGGCGTGGCGGATCTGGTGAAGACCCCCGCGGGCGGGCTCGACATCCGGCTCGGGGTGGTGGTGGTGGACTCCACCCGCTCGGGCGGCAAGGCCCCGTTCCGCGCCGCGCTCGAGCTGTATCGGAGGCGGAACGACAGCCTGATGGCGCGTCCGCTCGCCGACATGAAGCGGCCGCTGGTGCGCGCCGGCGCGCAGCACCCGCTCGGAGGGCTGGTGGCGGAAGCGCGGCGCAATGCGCTCCGGACCGACCTGGGACTGGTCCGGACCGAGACGATCCGCGCGGATCTCCCGGCCGGCCCCGTGACATACGCGCGGCTCGTGGCGGTCGAGCCCGCGCGGAGCGAGCTTGTCCGGCTCACGGTCACCGGGGCGCAGGTGACGGCGCTGCTCGAGCGCGTGCTCGCGGGGTCCGACGGGCCCACCGCGCACCTCGCCGGCGCGCAGGTGCGCTACGATCCGCGGGCCGTTGCCGGCAAGCGCGTGCGCGGCGTCGTGCTCCAGGGCGGGCGAAAGCTGCGCGACCGCGACCAGCTCACCCTCGCCACCGACGAGGCCAGCGCCAACGGGGCCGGAGGGCTGGCCCCCTTGGCCGGTCTCCTGGCGGAGCGCGAAGGCGTGCTCGACGTGGAGGCCGTGGCCGCGTTGCTCCGCCGCCTTCCCCAGCCGGTCGAGGTGTCCCGGCCGGCCGGCTTCATCTCGACTCGGCGCTGAGCTGCGATGCGTGTGTTCATCAATGCCACCGCGGTGGACGTCGCGCCAGGAACCGATGTGCGCGGCGCCCTTCGCGCGCACGATCCCGACATGGAGGCGAGCGCGGCGTCCGGCTCGGCGATGGTCACCGACGCCCGCGGCATCGACCTCCCGCTCGACCGGCCGCTGGCCGCCGGGTCCATCCTCCGGGTGATCGTGCGCGCGCGCCGCGCCGAGCGGGACGCCGATGCTGACGCGTGAGCTGCTGGTCCGCCTGCCCAAGGCGGAGTTGCACACCCACCTCGACAGCGCCCTCCGGCCCGAGACGATGATCCTGCTGGCGCGCGAGGCGAAGTTCGCGTTGCCGACCGCCGATCCCGACGCGCTGCGCCGGTTCATGCTGGTGGACGACGCGGGCAGTCTCGAGGACTATCTCGCGCGGTTCGAGTACACGATTCCGCTGCTCCAGACCCCCGACGGCATCGAGCGCGTCGCGTACGAGATGGTGGAGGACGCCGCGCGCGACGGGCTCCGCTATCTGGAGGTGCGCTACTGTCCCAAGCTGAGCACCAGGGGTGGCCTCACGATGGAGC
>JACCSZ010000157.1 GCA_013812695.1 Gemmatimonadales bacterium
GATGAACTCGCGGGTGAACGGCGTCTTGAACTGGCCGGCCTGGATCCCGAATTGTCCCGGACGGTACCGGACGTATGCGTCCTGAAGCGACACGCTGGCCCGGCCGGTGCCGACCGTCCCGGTGCGGAACTCGCCCTGCACTCGCCAGGTGACGTCCTTGGTCGCGCCGCCGTAGGCGGTGAGCCGGGCCCGGTTGATCGACCCGGTCAGTCCGATGCCGTCGCGGTAGGTTTCCCTCGCCTGCACGTACCCGGTAAGCCGTACGGCTGGAGGTGCTGGCGTCGGCGACGCGGCGGCAGCGGCCACCGGCGTTTGAGCCTGCAGCTCACCAAACCAGAGGACGACCGCACATAACCCCACACAGGACGACCAGGGGCGCATGATGTGACCTCGAGATGCGGTAAGATGATTGGGAGCGCTCGAGTCCAAACTGGGTTGCCATCCAGGCTTTATCAAGTAGTATAGGGAACGATATGGGATTATTGAGTGCCGATGAGGCGGCGTCCTTCCTCCACCTGAATGTCAAGCGGGTGCAGGCCCTGGCGCGGGCCGGCAAGCTCCCCGGTCGGCGGGTCGGACGAAAGTGGCTGTTCGATGAGCGCGAGCTCGATTCCGCGCTTGGCCGGACCACGACAGCCGAGGTTGGCGGCCTCGACCTGAGCGCCAGAAACCAGCTGCGCGGCCGGGTGCTCGCGCTCCACATCGAAGGCCTCATGGCCGAGGTCCGGCTCGGCATCGGGGACCAGGAGCTGGTCGCGGTAATCACACGGAGCTCGGCCGAGCGGCTCGGGCTCAAGGTCGGCGAGGTGGTCTTCGCCGTCATCAAATCCACCGAAGTGATGATCGGGAAGGGTGCCACCCACGCATGAATGTGCTCGTATCTATCGCGCTGACCGTCTTGGCCACCCCGGCGCTGGCGGCGCAATCCGCCGGTCCCGCGCCGTCCAGATTGATCGTGTATGCCGCCGCCTCGCTCACCGACGCGTTCAGGGAGCTGGGCCGGATGACCGAGGGAAGCCTGCCAGGCCTGAGCGTGCAGTTCAACTTCGCGGGGTCGCAGCAGCTCGCACTGCAACTCGAGCAGGGCGCGCCCGCGGACGTGTTCGCGTCCGCCGACCAGCGCTGGATGGATCGCGCGACGGAACAGGACCTCGTCGCGGGCGAGCCGGCGGTCTTCACGCGGAATCGCCTGGTGGCGATCGTGCCGAGCACGAATCCGGCGCGCATCGGGAAACTCCAGGACCTCGCCCGGCGTGGAACCAAGCTGATCGTGGCCGCCGAGGCGGTGCCGGCGGGCAAGTACAGCCGGGAGGCGCTTCAGAAGCTGGCCGACGCGCCCGGCTTTCCCTCGCAGTATGACCGCCGGGTGCTGGCTAACGTGGTGTCGCAGGAGGAGAACGTGAAGGCCGTCGTGGCCAAGGTGCAGCTCGGCGAGGCTGACGCTGGGGTCGTCTACCGCTCGGACGTCACGCCGGCGGTCTCGCGCTACGTCCGGGTGTTCGAGATTCCGGATCCCTACAATGTCATCGCGAGCTACCCGATCGCCGTGCTCAAGGGCGCGCGGAACGCCGGGACGGCACGGATATTCGTGGCTCTCGTTTCGAGTGACGCGGGACAGCGCGTGCTGCAGCGGCACGGCCTGATGCCCGCCACCACTGCGGCGGCAGCGGCGGTGCCGGCCGCCGTCCAACCCTGACCGGGGCACGTCCCGGCGCCGCGCGGCACCGGGCGACGACTGATCTCGCGGTCCGCGTCGCGGGCGTGACGCTGGGCGGGGTGCTGGTACTGCTGCTCGGCCTGCCGCTTCTGAGCCTCGTCATCGGCATTGCTCCGGGCGACCTGGTCGCCCGATTGCAGGAGCCGTTCATCCTCCAGGCGCTCCGGTTGAGCTTGTTGACCAGCCTCGCTTCGACGGTGATCGTCGTTGCCGGCGGACTTCCGGTCGCTTACGTGCTCGCCACTTACGACTTTCGTGGCAAGCGCGCAATCGAAGCATTCATCGATCTTCCCATGGTGCTGCCGCCGACCGTGGCGGGGCTTGCCCTGCTCGTCGCCTTTGGCCGTACCGGTCTGGCCGGCCAGGCACTCGGCGTCGCTGGCATCGCGCTGCCGTTCACCACGCTTGCCGTGGTCGTCGCGCAGGCGTTCATTGCAGCGCCCTTCTTTGTCGGCGCCGCGCGCGCCGGCTTTGCCGGGGTCGACGGGAGCTTCTTGGATGCGGCGGCGACGCTGCGGGGCGCCCCCGGCTACGTCTTCTTCCGCGTGCTCGTCCCGCTGGCCGCGCCGTCCCTGATTGCGGGCGCGGCCATGAGTTGGGCCCGCGCGCTCGGCGAATTCGGTGCGACGATCACGTTCGCGGGTAACATGCCCGGGATCACCCAGACGATGCCGCTCGCCGTGTACTTGGCGCTCCAGAGCGACCTGGAGGCGGCCATCGCCCTGTCGGTCCTGCTGCTGGCGATATCGTTTACCGTGCTGCTCACGATCCGGCTGGTCCCCTCGCGGCTCGCCGCCGTCGCCGCCGCCCGTGCTCGACGTCCGGCTGGTTAAGCGGCGGGACGCGTTCGCGCTCGACGTCGCGTTCCAGGCCAAAGGCGGCAGCACCACGGTCGTGGTCGGAGAGAGCGGCGTGGGCAAGACCTCGGTGCTCCGACTGCTGGCGGGGCTCGACCGGCTCGACGACGGCCACGTGAGCCTCGGCGGCGAGCGCTATGCCGACGCGGCGGGTGGGCTCCACGTCCCCGCGTGGCGGCGGGAGGTCGGCTACGTCGCGCAGGACTACGCGCTGTTCCCCCATCTCTCGGTGTACGAGAACGTCGCGTTCGGGCTCCGCGCCGGCGGCACGCCCCGCCACCGGATCCGGCCGATGGTCGACGACGCGCTCGGCCTGGTCGGCATTCCGGAGCTCGCGACGCGGGCGTCGCACCAGCTCTCGGGTGGACAGCAGCAGCGGGTCGCGCTGGCGCGCGCGCTGGTCCTGAGCCCGCGGCTGCTGCTGCTCGACGAGCCGCTGTCGTCGCTCGATCTGCAGACCCGGCGGGTGGTGCGGGTCGAGCTGCGCGGCCTCCTCCAACGGCTGCCCTGCGTGACGGTGTACGTCACCCACAGCCCCGTCGAGGCGCTGGTGTTCGGCGATCAGGTCGTCGTGCTCGACGGCGGGCGCGTGGCCCAGGCGGGATCACGGGACGAGCTGCTCCGATACCCGCGTTCGCCGTTCGTGGCCGAGCTGGTAGGCACCAACCTGTTCGTCGGCCGGGCGGCCGACCCTCTCACGCGGCCGTCGGCGACGATCCGGACGCCGGAGGGGCCGGTCGCCATCGAGGCATCGAGCGGCCCCGGCACGGTGTATCTCACGGTGAGCCCGCGCGAGATCACCCTCTACCTCGCGCCGCCCGACGGCAGCGCGCAGAACGTGTTCGAGGGGACGGTGCTCGAGCTCGTGCCCGAGCCACCGGGCGGCGAGCGGGTGCGGGTGGTGCTAGGCACCCGTCCCATCCTGGTGGCCGAGGTGACGCGTGAGGCGGTCGCGGCGCTGTCGCTCACCGAGGGCATGCAGGTGTACGCGTCGTTCAAGGCGACGGGGGTGCAGCAGTATGCCTGAGCCCGGCAAATAGCGAGCAGCTCACTCCGCATCGTGGAAGATGATCCCCATGGTGTGGCGTCGGCCCGAGCGGATTCTGCTCACGCCGTGCCGCAGGTTGACCCGGTACACCCCGCGCGTCCCCTGCACCGGTCGATGATGCACGGCGAACACGACGCCGTCGCCCTGCCGGAGGGGCACCACCTCGGCCCGCGATTGCATGCGCGGACGCTGCTCGGTCATCACGAACTCGCCACCGGTGAAGTCGGCAGCCGGATCGGAGAGCAGGACGGCGGTCTGCAGTGGGAAGACATGCTCGCCGTAGACGTCCTGGTGGAGGCAGTTGTAGTCGTCCGCGTCGTACCGCAGGAGGAGCGGCGTCGGCCTCCTCTGCCCGGCCGCGTGGCATCGAGCGAGGAACTCCGCGTGCCCGTCCGGAAAGCGGACGTCGATGCGCATTGCTTGGTTCCAGCCGTTGGCGATCGGCGCGAGCCGCGGGTACAGCGCCGTCCGAAGGCCGGCCACCGTTTCGGGTAGCGGATACGCGAAGTACTTGTACTCCCCCCGCCCGAACCCGTGACGCGCCATCACGACCCGGCTTCGGAAGGCGGTGTCGTCCGGGTAGAGCGCCGCCAGAGCCCGGCACTCCTCCGGCCGGAGAAGTCCCTGGAGCATAGCACTCCCGCGGGCGTCGAGATCCCGGGCCACGCCGTCCCAGTCGAACGCTGCGATCCGCTCGGCGGCGGTGCACATTCTCGTGTCCCTCGTGTGTTCAAAATGGCGGGCCATCTGGTGTCGTACAGTCTAGCGTCCGACGGCAACTCCCGCACTCCGATTCTTGCTCTCGAATTTGCGAAAAGTTGCTTCGCTCCGCGGGAACCGTCAAAGTGGCGGGGTCGCCCAGCTCCTCTTCGAGGGGGCGCCGCCGCTGCTCCTCCTCTTGACAGTCGAGAGTAATGGCCCGATCATCCTCTAGGCAATCGAGAGGAATGGTCTCCATGAAGGCCGCACCCCGGGCTGACCTGCTGCAGGGCACACTCGACATGCTCGTCCTCAAGGCTCTCCAGCTCGCCCCGATGCACGGGTGGGGCATCACCGAACGAGTGCGGCAGTGGTCCGAGGAAGTCCTCCAGATCAACCAGGGGTCGCTCTACCCCGCCCTCTACCGCCTGCTCCGCCGGCGATGGATCACCTCGGAATGGCGCATCACCGAGAACAACCGGCGGGCGCGGTACTACACGCTCACGCCCGCTGGGCACGAGCAGCTCACCGTCGAAGAACGGAACTGGACCCGACTCTCCCGAGGCATCGCGCTAGTCCTTCAGATGACGAGGAGCTGAGCGTGCCGGCCGACGACTCCGGTCGCTGAGATGGCGGCCCTCAGGGAGCTCGTGACGCGACTGCTCGGCACGTTCCACCGCGCCTCGACCGAGCGCGACATGGATGAGGAAATGCGCTTCCACGTCGACATGGAAGCTGAGCGCAACCTCCAGCTCGGCCTCCCGCCCGCGGAAGCGCGCCGCCGGGCGCTGGTGAGCTTCGGCGGCACCGAGCGGCATAAGGACGACGCCCGCGACGAGCTCCGGAGTGCGCGCCTCGAGAGCCTCCTGCAGGACACCCGCTACGCGCTTCGAACGCTCCGCAAGGCGCCACTCTTCACCGCGGTGGCCGTGAGCTCGCTCGCGCTGGGCATCGGCGCCAACACCGCGGTGTTCAGCGTGGTGAACGCCGTGCTGCTCCGTCCGCTCCCGTACCCCAACGCCGGGCAGCTCGCCGCGGTCCAGGTCAAGCGCGAGGAGGCGGATCGCGCCGGCAGCGTGTCGGTCGCCGATCTCCGGGCGCTCGAGCGCGCGCCCGCCTTCGCCTCGATCGGCGCGTATTACCGTGACGGCTCCGGCTTCGCGCTAGCCGGCCGGGGCGACGCCGACCAGATCAGCGGCGCCGTGGTGACGGCCGGGTTGTTCGGCACGCTCGGCGTCCAGCCGTTCATCGGCCGGCTGCCGCTTCCGGCGGAGGGAGTCACCGGCGGCGCGCGGGTCGTCGTCGTGAGCCACCAGTTCTGGCGCGATCGTTTGAGCACTTCCCCGGACGCGCTCGGCCGGAGCATCACCCTCGACGGCGAACCGCACACTGTCATCGGTGTGATGCCGGCGGGCTTTCGCCTCCCGGGCGCGCCGGCCGAAGACCTGTGGCCCGCGGTGCAGCTCGAGGCGCCGGAAGCGCGCGCGCCGTTCTGGCTCCAGGGCATCGCCCGGCTCAGGGAGGGCGGTACGCCGGCGCGCGCCCATGCCGGCCTCGCGGCGACGGCCGCCGGGGTCAAAGCCGAGTATCCCACCTCGCCGCCGCGCTGGGCGTACCAGCTGACGGGCCTCAAGGCAGCGCTCACCGGCGACACGCGCCCCACCGTGCTCATTCTCTACGGCGCGGTCGCCATGATCCTGCTCGTGGCCTGCGCCAACGTCGCCAACCTGCTGCTGGCGCGCGCCACGACGCGCGGACCCGAGCTGGCCCTGCGCACCGCGCTGGGGGCGGGGCGAGGCCGCCTGACGCAGCAGCTCGTCACGGAGAGCCTCGTCATCTCACTCGCGAGCGGCGCGCTCGGGTTGGTGCTCGCTTGGTGGGGCGTCCGGTCGTTCGCCGCGCTCGCGCCGTCCACGCTCTTCCAGCTCGGCGAGATCGGCGTGGACCGCACGATGCTCCTGTTCACGCTGGCGACGGCTGTGCTCGTGGGCATGCTCGTCGGCCTCGTGCCCGCGCTCCAGGTGCGGCACGCGAACCTGTCGGGACGGATGCGCGAGGGTGGACGGGGCGGCGACGGCCCGGACCGGCGGCGCCTCCGGGGCGCGCTCGTGGTGTCCGAGGTGGCGCTCGCGCTGATGCTGCTCATCGGCGCCGGGCTGGCGGTCAACAGCCTGCTCAGGCTCGAGCGGGTGAGCTCCGGCGCAGGCGCGGCGCGCGTGCTGGTGGCCAAACTCACCTTGCCGGAGGCGCGCTACCCGGAGCCCGCGCAGGTCGACGCCTTCTTTGACGGCGTGCTCGGGGACGTAGCCGCGGCGCCCGGCGTGCTGGCGACGGCTGCGGGCATGGCGGTGCCGCCGGACCGGAACGTCATGCAGAATCCGTTCACGGCCGAAGGCAAAGTGTTCGAGCCCGGGGAGAGCCCGCCGCTGGCCGAGGAGCTGCTGGTCACACCGGGCTACTTCGCGGCGCTCGGCATTCCGCTCCGGCAGGGACGCGCGTTCACGGACAGCGACCGCGGCGACGCCGCGCTGGTCGCGATCATCAACGAGACGATGGCCCGGCAGGCGTTCCCACGCGGAGATGCCGTGGGGAGCTGGGTGCAGCTCGGAGAGCCGGACCCCGAGAGCCCGAAGGTGACGATCGTCGGCGTCGTGCCGGACGTGAAGTACAGCGGTCTCGATGCCGATCCGATCCCGACGGTCTACGTGCCCTACAAGCAGGCGACGTGGTGGCGGACGATGTACCTCGTCACCCGGACCACCGGTGATCCGCTGGGCGTGGCGCGCCTGGTTCGCGCCGCCGTGCTGGCCGCCGATCCGCAGATCCCGCTGCAGGAAGTCCAGACGCTCGACCAGCTCACCTTCTCGTCCGTCGCCACGCCGCGGTTCCGCGCCGGGCTCCTGGCCGCGTTCGGCGCCCTGGCCCTGGCCCTCGCGAGCGCGGGCATTTACGGCGTGATGTCCTACACCGTGAACCAGCGCCGCCGCGAGACCGGTGTGCGCCTGGCCCTCGGCGCGAGCCGCTCGGCGATCGTGCGCATGATCATCAGCGACGGCATCCGGCTCACGCTGGTGGGCGTTCTGATCGGGCTGGGCCTGGCAGTGCTCCTGACCCGCTGGCTCGAGACGGTGCTGTTCGGGGTGAGCCCACTGGACCCGCTCACGTTCACGTCGATGGCGGCGTTCCTCACGGTGGTGGGGCTCGCCGCGTGCGCGCTGCCGGCGTACCGCGCGAGCCGCACCGATCCGATCGTGACCCTCCGGGGCGAGTGAGGGCGGCCGCTTCGCTGGTCGCCCGGCGGGTGGGACGGTAGATTCGGCGGGCACACCCGGTTCCTCATCTTCCCCTCCTCCCGGAGCCCCCGATCATGCCTCTCCGAGCTTTCGCCATGGCGTGCGCCCTGTTGGCCCTCGCGGGCTGCGCCGGCGCCACGCCCATCAGCGAGCTGCTCCAGAACTCGTCGAAGTACAACGGCAAGACCGTGAGCGTCGAGGGCGAGGTGAAGGAGTCGGCGGGACTGCTCGGGCGCGGGGCCTACCAGATCAAGGACGACACGGGCCAGCTCACGGTCCTGAGCGAGTCGTCCGCGCCGCCGCCCACCGGATCGAAGATCGGCGTCAAAGGCGTGTTCGAGGCGTTGCTCACCATCGGGTCGCGGAGCCTGGCCGTGCTGCGGTAGCGGAGC
>JACCSZ010000169.1 GCA_013812695.1 Gemmatimonadales bacterium
CATCGATCGACAGGTGCAGCGCCGTCACCGCTCGGCCGGCGGACCCCATCGCCCACCCGTGCACGGTGACGCGACCGGCGGGAACGACCTGGCCCGGCAGCGGCTGGACGATCACCGAATTGAGCGGTACCTCGGCGATGGGGGCGCCGGCGGAGACGTCGTGCGGGTCGGCTGGATCGATCTCACGCTGGATTCTGTACGACTTGCTCTGGAAATAATTGGCCGACGGTTCCGCGGCGAGCACGATGTGGCCGAGCCATTTGACACTGCGCGCCCCCGTCCATCCGGGCACCACCGCGCGCAGCGGGAACCCGTGCGCGGGCGGGAGCGGCGCGCCGTTGAGGCGGGTCGCCAGCAGTACTTCGCCCGCGAGCGCCTTGCCCAGATCGATCGATCCGCCGAACCCGAAGCGCCGTCCCAACCGTTCCACCCGATCGAGGCCGATGAACTCCACGTGCCGTGCCGGCTCGGCCACTCCCACATCGTGGAGCAGGTCGGCGAGCGACACACCGGCCCAGCGCCCGGTGCTGATCGGCTCTGGTCCCCACGGCAGCTCACCGGGCAGCGGGCCCAGGCAGAGGAATTCCGACCGCCGGAGCCCGGAACAGACCAGGGTGGCCGTGGCCTCTCGCGGCGGGTAGGCACGCGCGAGCTCGTCCAAGCTGAATATGGCCGGACGCTCGACGAGGCCATGCACCTCGAGCCGCCATTCGCGCGGATCGATCCGCGGCACCGGCGCGTGGCTTCGGGTGAAGAACCGCTCGACCGGCGTCACCAGCTCGTCGGTCGGGACGGGCCACGCGGCGGTGTTCAGGCCCTCGGCATCGTGGACCAGGCGGCGCGCGGTATCCGTCATTTCCCTTTGGCGCCCGGATGACGAGCCGGTGCCCGCTGCGCGGCGGACGTGGCCCGCGACGATTGCGCGGCCTCGTACTGCGCGATGTATGCGTCCAGTTGCTTGTTCGCCGCGGCGAAGGCCGCGCGCAACGCTGCCCGCTGCGCGGTGTCGACGACGGAGCCCATCGCCTTGCTGGATACCATAAATCCTCCGACTGACAGGCCGTCAACTAAGCGCCGGACCGTCGGCGTCACAAGGCCCCGGCGGAGCGTCAGGGTATACGGGCTCAGCGTGGCGGCCGCGTCGCGGCGGTTCGGGACGAAGAAGGCCGGCGCCACACTCCCCTTGGTCGAGTCACTGCGTAGTCAATCCGGCGCTCGCGCGTAGGCCGCGGTGGAGCGACCACCAGCCGATTCCGATCGCCATCGCGTAGAGCACGACGCCTACGAAGAAGACCGCGCCGCCGATGCGCTGGTCGCGCTCGAGCCAGCCGCGCTGGTCGAGCAGGATGGCCCAGTCGTGCTCGCCGCCGCCGACCAGCGGAAGCTCCTGAGCCGTCGCATCCTTGATGTAGACGGAGATGTTCCAGCAGTTCTGCCCCAGCCACCAGAGCGGAACGGTGGCGCCGTGGAGATCGCCCTGGCGCCAGAGGGCCGCGCCGAAGGCGGCCGGAACGATCAGTTGGAACAGCGTTCCGCCTAGAATGGTCAGCAGCTCGCCGCCGAAGGCGAAGACGAGGTGCCCGGTTTCGTGAATCGCGAGATCCAGACTGTCGAGCCAACGGTAGTCGCCGGGCGTCTCGAGGCAGCGCCACCCGTAGACGGCGAGGACGAGCGTGAGCACGGTTCGCCAGCGTCGCTCGCCCGCGGAGTAGGAGCGCGAGCTCAGCCTCCGCCTTCCTCGGCGCGCCGAGCGGTCTCCGCGTCCAGCCGAGCCCTCAGCGCCGTCATGAGCGGATCGGCGGCGGTGTAGCGCCGGCCATAGGCGAGGTTGAAGGCATAGTCGAAGTCCGCCGGATTGGCGCCCTGCGTGTGCTGCAGGATGGTCTCGAGCTTGTCGAGTCCTTTCGCCACTCTGGCCTCTGGCGACACGGCCGCCTCGTACTCGTCCCAGAGCTCGAGGATCTCCCCTCGCACCGCGGGCGGCAGCGGTGCGATGAGCTGGACGAGATCGGCGCGCTCGCGGTCCGCCTTGGGCGCGCCGGCCTGCTGCGCGGGGGCCGGGATGTCGCCACCCAATGCCTCGCCGAGGTCGTGCACGAGGCACATCTTGACCAGCTTGGCGGGATCGAGACCGTCCGCGCGTCCGTAGAGCACCATCGCCATCAGGCACAGCCGCCAGGTGTGCTCGGCGACGCTTTCGGCCTGGCCGGCCGAGGTCCACGCGCTCCGCGTGACCGTCTTGAGCCGTTCGGCAGCGCGGAGAAACGCCAGGGTGCCTTCCAGTCCGTCGGTCTGCATCGCCCCCGCTATCGCCGGACCTGGTGCCCTGCCCGCTCGAGCACCCGGATGGCGGGCTCCAAGTCAGCGGCCTTCACCAGGACGTAGTCGGTCTCGAAGGTCGAGATGGCGAAGATGCTCAGACCAGCATCCGCCAATGGATCGG
>JACCSZ010000171.1 GCA_013812695.1 Gemmatimonadales bacterium
TTCATGTCCGGCGTCGGCGGCCAGTGGTTCCAGCCGTTCGCGCTCACGATCGCCTGCTCGGTGCTGGTGTCGCTGTTCGTCTCGTTCTCGCTCGACCCGATGCTCTCCGCGTACTGGCCCGACCCGCATGTGCCCCCGGAAGAGCGCGGCTGGCTCACGCGGCAGCTCGACAAGTTCAATGCGTGGTTCAACCGGCTGGCGGAGGGCTACAAGGGCGTGATCGGCTGGGCACTCGACCATCGGCTGGCGATGGTGCTGGTGGCGGTGGGGACGTTCGTCGGCTCGTTCACGCTGCTCGGCAAAGGTCTGTTCGGGCTGCTCTCGGTGCTCACGGGTATCGCCGTCATGCTGCTGGTCCTTCGACGGGAGCGGCCCTGGTATGTGAAGCTGGTCGGGGTTGCAGCGGGCATTGTGGTCGCCGCGGGGCTGCTGCGCGTGAGCCCGACGTGGGGCAAGGTCGGGGTCGGCTTCTTCCCGCTGGACGACCGCTCGGAGTTCACCATTCAGATCGAGACGCCCCCCGGCTCGAATCTCCAGTACACACGCGCCAAGGCCGAAGAGGCGTCGCGGATTGTTCGCGAGCATCCGGAAGTGCTGTACACATATTCCACGCTGGGCGGCGGAACGTCCGGGGCGGTCGATGTGGGTGACGTCTACGTTCGCATGGCGCCGAAGGATGAGCGATCCGTGGACGCCGAGATCTTCGCCGCCGGCGTGCGCCGCGAAGTAACCCGGATCGCGGGCGCCACCATGGCGGTGTTCACGAGCGACTTCGGGGGCGGGCGCAAGCAGTTGTTGCTCCAGATCAAGGGGCCCGACCTCGCGTCGATCAACGAGGCGGCGGAGCTGGTGCGCCGCGCCGTCGAATCGGTGCCGAACGCCGTGGACATCTCGCTCTCGAGCAAGGGGCAGAAGCCCGAGCTCAACGTGGAGCTCGATCGCGGGCTGGCCGGCTCGCTCGGCGTGACCGTCGGGCAGGTGGCGCAGTCCCTCCGTCCGGCCTTTGCCGGCATCGACGCGGGCGACTGGGTCGACCCGTCGGGCGAGACGCGCGACGTGGAAGTGCGACTGTCGCCCGCGGCGCGGCAACGGGCCGAAGATCTCCGCCAGCTGCCGCTCGTGGTGGCCGGTCCGGACGGTCGCGCGCGGACGCTGCCCCTGGGCCAGGTGGCGCGGATCGAGCAGAGTCTCGGCCCCGCCGTGATCAACCACCTCAACCGGGACCTCGTCGTCAACGCCGAGTGGAACGTAAGCGGCCGGAGCACGGGCGAGGTGATGGCCGACGTGCTGGCCAAGGTGGCCGCGCTCCAGTTGCCGGCGGGGGTGACCTACACCTCCGGAGGCGACGCCGAGCAGCAAGCCGAGGTGTTCGGCAGCATCTTCGTCGCGCTCGGGGTGGCGATCATGCTTATGTACCTGATTCTGGTCATGCAGTTCGGCTCTTTCGTGGACCCGCTGGCCATCCTGATGTCGCTGCCACTCTCGCTCATCGGCGTCATGCTGGGGCTCGCCGTCACGGGCCTGACGGTGAACATCATGAGCCTGATCGGCGTCATCCTGCTCGCGGGGATCGTCGCCAAGAACGCGATCCTGCTCATCGATTTCGCGAAATGGGCCCGCGAGAGCGACGGGCTCTCGCTCCGGGACGCGTTGATCCAGGCCGGGGCCATCCGGCTTCGGCCGATCCTGATGACGACGTTCGCCCTGATCGCCGGCATGATCCCGGTCGCCCTCGGGCAGGGCGAAGGCGCGCAATTCCGGCAGCCGCTGGGCGTGGCGGTCATCGGCGGGACCATCACCTCGACCCTGCTGACGCTGCTGGTCATTCCGACCGTCTACGAGATCCTCGACGAGCTTCGCCATTGGCTGATCGCCCGCTTCCGGCGCGTGGTGCCGGCCGCGGGTGGGACAGCGGTGCCGGCACCGGCCGGCGCGGAGTAGCGCGGCGGCCCGGCCCGCCGCAGCGACGTTGCCGTCACCACGCCGTCCCGACTAGCTTCCCGCTCGCGCCGCACGCCGTGGCCGCCATCCCATCACACTCTCGTATCAGGCCTCATGCCGCTCGAGACCGCCGTCATAGCCGCCCAGCCGGCCGGCTTCGCCACTCCGCTGCTCGCCATCGGGGTGGGGCGCGGCCCCCTTCCGGCCTCGCTTGCCGCGCTCGATCGGGATGGGGGTGGGGCCCTCGACCGGTTGTTCACCGCAGGGGACTTCAGCGGTAAGAAAGACGAGACGGCGCTGGTTTACCCGCCGGGCGCGGCGGCGCGCGTGCTGCTCGTCGGGTTGGGCAAGGTGGACGAAATCTCCCGCGCGGGGATTCGCCGTGCCGCGTCCACCGCAGCCAAACGTGCCCGGACCATCGGCGTGGAGCGCGCGGCGTTCCATCTCGCTCCGGAGGCGCTGGGTTCCGTCGCGCCGGCCGACGCCGGGCAGGCGATCGCCGAAGGTCTCGCCCAGGGCGCCTGGCAGTTCAGCGAAATGAAGCGCGCCCCGGACGACAAAGAAAAGAAGCCGGCGCTGGAGCGGGTCGACGTGCTCGCGCCGGCAGACACCGAGGCGGTCGGCGCCGGCCACCGCGTCGGGGCGGCGGTCGGGGCGGGGCAGAGTCTGGCGCGAGGCATCCAGGTACTTCCCGGGAACGTCTGCACCCCGTCCTTCGTGGCGCATGCCGCCGAGGAGCTCGCGGGCCGACATGGTTTCGGCGTGACGGTGCTGGACAAGGCCGCCATCGGCCGCGAGCAGATGGGGGCGCTGCTGGCCGTCGCGCAAGGAAGCGCCGAGGAGCCGCGGTTCATCGTCCTCGAGTACAAGGGGGCGGAGGGCGCTCCGGTCGTGCTGATCGGCAAAGGCGTGACGTTCGACACCGGCGGGATCTCGATCAAGCCGGCCCAGAACATGGAGGACATGAAGTACGACATGTCGGGCGCCGCGGCCGTCCTGGGCACGTTCGAGATGCTGGGGAGGCTCAAACCGCCGGTGCACGTCGTCGGTCTGATTCCGAGCACCGAGAACATGCCGTCCGGGACGGCGGTCAAGCCGGGCGATGTGGTCACCAGTCTGTCAGGCAAGACGATCGAGGTGATCAACACCGACGCGGAGGGCCGGCTCATCCTGTGCGACGCCCTGACCTACGCCCAGCGGTTTGAGCCCGCGTGCGTGCTCGACATCGCCACGCTGACCGGGGCGATCGTCGTCGCCCTCGGCCACATGGCGAGCGGCGTCATGGGCACCGACGACCAGCTCATCGAGGACCTGCGGACCGCCGGCGAGCGCGCGGGCGAGCGGGTGTGGCCGCTGCCGCTCTGGGACGAATACCGGGAGCTGATGAAGTCGGACATCGCGGACGTGAAGAACGCGGGCGGCCGGCCGGCCGGCAGCATCTCGGCCGGGTGGTTCCTGCGAGAGTTCGTCGATGGGTTTCCGTGGGCGCACCTGGACATCGCGGGCACGGCCTATACCGATCGCGAGGACGCCGCGAGGGTGAAGGGCCCGACGGGCGTCGGCGTACGGTTGTTCAGCGAATTCGTGCTGAGCCGGCAGGGCTCGGGGACACGCTGAGCGTACGCCGGGTTTTTTCACGCGCAGGTGATGCCTCGGTCACGCCCGCAGGCCCTGGTCCCTTCGCTGCGCTGGGAGTGACCGTCGCGCTGGTCTCGGCACTGCTCGTCTCGCCCCGCGGCGCCGCGGCGCAGATCTATGACGACAGCCTTCCCAGCGACTCACTCGAAGCCGACACGGTGGACCAGACCGCGCGCTATCTCCGCGCGATCGAGCAGGAGGAAGTGCGCGTGCCGGTGTTGCCTCGACTCGGACCGCCGGGCCCCCGTCCCGCCCTCACGCGCATCGTGTTCGCCCGCGATTCGATCGACTGGCTGAGCGGCGCCACGCTGGGCGATCTGCTGAGCCAGGTCCCGGGGGTCTATCTCTGGCGCGGCGGGTACATCGGGCGTCCGGAGCCGGTCAACTTCCAGGGTCGGGGCGCGAGTGCCGCGGAGTACTACCTCGATGGGGTCCCGTACGTGGCGGCTGGCGTGGACAGCGTCGCGGTCGACCCCGCGCAGATCTCGACCAGCTTTCTCGATCGCGTTGAAGTCGAGCGCTGGCCCGGGCTGCTGCGCGTCCACCTGTTCACGCGGCGGCAGGACCGGCTCGCCCCGAGGTCGCGCATCGGCGTCGCGCGAGGCGACGACGACTTCGCGCGCTACGAGGGCGATCTGGAGCGCCGGTTCCCGTCGGGGCTCGGCTTCGTACTTGCCGCCGATTACTTGAGCTCGCCCACGGTGAGTGGGACCAGCAGCGACTATTCGAACACGCAGGTCTGGGCACAGGGCGGATACATCCCCTCGGCGAGGCTCGGGCTGCAGTACCAGATCATCCGCTCGCGACCCAGGCGCCAGGCATTCACGGTTGCCGACGTGACCGACAGCGACACGATCGGGCAGGGCTTCAGCGCGACGCGCACCGACGCGCAGCTCCGGCTTTCGCTCCGCACCCGCGAAGACGGCACCGGCCCCAGCGTCGACCTGATGTACGCGCGATCGGGGTGGGACGGCGGGGGCCTCGATCAGCAGAACAACCAGATCGGCGGCTACGCATCGCTGGTCCGCTCGCCGGCCTTCACGCTGGGAGCCTCCGGCTTTCACCGCACGCGCTGGACGCCCCTCGACCTCCGCGCCACGCTGGGCTGGAGCCCGGTGGCCCCGTTCACCGCCACCGCGGAGGCGGTGCTGCAGCACCACTTCGGCGGCCGCAGCTCCAGGTACGTGGCGCTCGCTGCCGGCCTCCAGCCGGCGCGCGGGCTCGCGCTCACGGGAACGTCCCGGATCGGCGATCAGGTGGCGGCTCCGTCGATCATCGCCGATAGCGCTCAGCCGCTTCGCGACATCGAAGTGCAGCTCGGCTGGGAACGAGAGCGGATCGGGGTCCAGGTTGGATACAGCCGGACGTCGGCCTTCAATCCGTTCGGGTATGCCGAGTTCGTGCGGATCGCATCGCTGGCGCCGTCGCCTGATCTCGAGTGGCTGACCGTGAGCGCGCGCGTGGCTCCGCTTCGATGGGTGACACTGCAGAGTTGGTACAGTCACCCGCGGAAGGGCACGGTGGACGGCCTGCCGCCGACGCACTCACTCACCACCGCGACGATCCGGTCGAAGTTCCTGCGAAAGTTCCCGAGCGGCATTTTCGATCTCAAGCTGCAGGTCGGCATGGAAGCATGGGGGCGGGGCACGATCGGGCGCGATGGCGTCGGCGCGCCGGTGGTGCTGCGCGGGGCGACGTTTTTCAAGAGTTTGGTGGAGTTTCAGCTCCAGAGCTTTACGGTCTTCTGGGACCGGGGGAATCTGACGGGGACGGATCGCACGTATGTGCCGGGGTTCGGGGTACCGGCCTACGGCAGCAATTTTGGGGTGCGGTGGGAGTTCTTGAATTAGGTGAAGTGGGTGATGGAAAGTGATTCCTTTCAGTGAATTGGGCCCTTACCCCCTGTCATCCTGAGCGAAGCGAAGGAGCCATGCGCTGAGGCATGGCTCCTTCGCTTGCTCGGGATGATGGGAAGGGCACTGGGACCCGCCTGTTCGAGGAATCCCGCACCTACCAGCCGACCTCAACCGCGAGTAAATTGCCCGGCTATCCCGGTTCCGCGGAGGCGTGGTGCCCAACAGCATGACGGGGTTCGGGGCGGCGGAGGGTCCCGCGGCCGGCGGGCGGCTCCGCGTGGAGATCCGGACCGTCAATCACCGCCATTTCAACCTCGCCCCGAAGCTGCCGTCGGACTTGAGCGCGCTCGAGGGTGACCTCAGAGAGCGCCTTCGCCGGGAATTCGACCGCGGTCACGTGGCGGTGCACGCCCGATGGACGGAGTACCCGGAGCGCGCCGGCGGCCTGGCGGTCGATCTCGACCGGGCCCGGCTCGTGACCGCACGGCTTCGGGAGCTGCAGTCGGCTCTCGGCCTGGCCGGCGACGTGACCGTCGAAATGGTGGCCCGACAGCCCGACGTGCTCTCCACGACGCTCGAGGCGGCGATCGAAGTCCCCTGGACCGAGGTCGAGCCGATCGTGGGGCATGCGGCCGCCGAATGTCGCGCCATGCGCGCCCGCGAAGGGGCGGCCCTCGCAGTCGAGCTGCGGCACCGCATCACGCTGCTGGCCCAGGCGGCCGAGAGCATCGCGCACCGCGCGCCGGACCGGGTGGTTCGGGAACGTGACCGGCTTCGTGCCGCCGTTGCGGAGCTGCTGGACGGCCGGCCCATCGACGACGCGCGCCTCGCCCAGGAGATCGCGTTCCACGCCGATCGACTCGATATCACCGAGGAGCTGGTCCGCTTCCAGGCGCACATCGCCGTCGTGCGCGAGGCGCTGGAGGCCGATCGCCCCGTGGGCAAGCAGCTCGGCTTCGTCGCGCAGGAGTTGGGCCGCGAGGTCAACACGATGGGGTCCAAGGCCAACGACGCCGAGATATCCCAGCAGGTGATCGCGATGAAGGGGGAACTCGAGAAGTTCCGGGAACAGCTCGAGAATTTCGAGTGAGACCGTTTTTGCTCGTGCTGTCGTCGCCGTCGGGAGGGGGGAAGACCACGATTGCGCGAAGCCTCCTCCAGGCGCGCGACGATTTGGGCTACTCGGTGTCCGCCACGACCCGGCCGGTCCGGGACGGCGAGCGCGACGGGGTCGATTACCACTTCCTCGCGCGCGACGAATTCCTGCGGCGGGTCGAGGCCGGCGACTTTATCGAGTGGGCCACCTACGCCGGGAACCTGTACGGCACGCTCCGGAGCGAGATCGACGCGCTATTCTCGCAGGGGCGCACGGCGGTGCTGGACGTGGAGATCGAGGGCGCGCGGCAGATCCGGGCCAGCTTTCCGAACTCGCTCCACCTGTTCGTGCTGCCCCCGTCGGCCGAGGTGCTGGTGGACCGGCTGGCCGGCCGGAACACCGAGTCGCCCGCGATCGTTCGCGAGCGCATGACCCACGCCGCGGACGAGCTGGCCGCGGTCGCGGAGTACGACTACGCGATCTTCAACGAGGACCTCGACCTCGCCGTGGCGGAGGTGGCCGCGATCCTCGACGCCGAAGCGCGGCGCGTGAATCGCCAGGAGGGGCTCACCCCGTTCATCGCACGGCTTCGGCGAGACGTCATCGCGGCGGCCTCGAGGATCGCGGTGTCACCCTGAGCGTGAGGGAAGGGGGCATGCGTCGGAGCCTGGCTCCTTCGCTGCGCTCAGGATGACGGCGCTGCCGTCGCGATGACGGTACGGCACTCAGGATGACGTCGGTTGGAGTACACACGGTAGCAACCTTACGGAGATACCATGCGCATCACCACGCCAGCCGAAGTCGCCAAACAGGCCGGGAACAAATACCTCGGGGTGCTCGTGGCGGCCAAGTTCGCCCGCTATCTGAACGAGTTTCCGAAGGATCAGCTCGCGGCGAGCACGGAGAAGCTCACCACCCAGGCAATGCAGTCGCTGGTCGACGGCGATCTCAACTACAAGCTGGTCCGCCGCCGCCGCTCCGAGGCGTGACCGTGTGGGCGGGCCGCCGCGTCGTCCTCGGCGTCTCGGGCGGGATCGCCTGCTACAAGAGCTGCACGATCGCGCGGCGCCTCACCGAGGCCGGCGCGCAGGTGGACGTGATTCTCACACGGGGCGCCGCCGAGTTCGTGGGGCGGCCGACCTTCGAGGCGCTCACGGGGCGCCCCGTCATCGGGTCGCTCTGGGAGCCCGGCACGGCGCTCTCGCATGTCCGGCTCGGCCAGGACGCCGCCCTGGTGCTGGTGGCCCCGGCTACGGCGCACCTCATCGCCCGGATGACGCAGGGGGTCGCCGACGACTTCCTCACCACGCTGCTCCTCGCCGCTACGTCCCCGGTGCTGCTGGCGCCTGCCATGAACGACGAGATGTACGCCCACCCGCAGACCCAAGCCAACCTGACGCGTCTTCGCGCTCGCGGGGTGAACGTCGTCGGGCCGGAGACGGGCGCGCTGGCCGAAGGGCCTTCCGAGCGTCCGGGGCGGATGAGCGAGCCGGAGACGATCCTGGCGCACGCCGCGCGGGCGGGACGGACGAAGGGACCGCTCGCGGGCCGCCGCGTGGTGGTGTCGGCCGGTCCGACCCGGGAGTCGATCGATCCGATCCGCGTCGTCACCAACCGCTCGAGCGGCAAGATGGGCTATCGGGTGGCCGAGGCCGCGTGGGAACGCGGCGCCGACGTCGTGCTGATCGCGGGCCCGACGGCGCTGCCGCCGCCCGTCGGGGTGCGAGTGCTTAGGGTCGAGACGACGAAGCAGCTCGAGGAGTCCGTGCGGACCGAACTGTCCGGCGCCGACGTGCTGGTGATGGCCGCCGCGCCGGCCGACTTCCGCCCGAGCGAGCCGAGCAACCAGAAGCGCGCCCGCAGCGACGGCGTGCTGACGATGGCGATGGAGCCCACCGACGACATCCTGAGCGCCACCCGCGCCCAGCGCAGGCCCGGGAGCATAATGGTCGGCTTCGCCCTGGAGACCGGCGACGCCCTGGCCAAAGGGCGGGCGAAGCTGGAGCGGAAGGAGCTCGACCTGATCGTGATCAACGATGCGCTCGAGCCGGGGGCGGGATTCGACGTGGACACCAACCGGGTGGTGCTGCTGGACCGCCAGGGTGCCGAACGCGTCCTGCCGCTACAGTCGAAGCGCGAGGTGGCGGAGGCGATCCTCGACGCCGTGGAGCGCGCGCTTGACCGATGAGCGTCGCCGTTATCTTGCGCAGCAGATCGAGCTCGGCGGCTCCGAGATCATCCTCGGGCATCCGCGAGCCGCACAGCGGGACCTGACGATGCCGACGCCTCCGGCGGCCGGCGGCTCGCCCAAGTGGATGAAGGGTGCCCCACCGATTCCCGGTCCCGGGATGGCCGTGCTCTCGCCCACGGCTGCGCTGCTCGGCAACGACCTCGGCGCGCTCGCGTCGATGGACGCGGTGCACGAGCGAATCCGGACGACCTCCTGCTGCGACCTGTGTCCACACCGCACCAACGCGGTCCCTGGCGAAGGCGATCCGCGCGCCGGGCTGGTGCTGGTCGGCGAGGGTCCGGGGGCGACCGAGGACGCCACGGGCCGCCCGTTCGTGGGCCAGGCAGGCGGGCTGCTGGACTCCATTCTCGAGGCTATTGAAGTTCCGCGGCATTCGGTGTACATCACCAACATCGTCAAGTGCCGTCCGCCTCAGAACCGAAAGCCGTTGCCCGATGAGATCGCGGCCTGCCTCCCTTATCTGCACCGCCAGCTCGAGCTGATCCAGCCTAAGGTGATCCTCGCCATGGGAGGCACCGCCGGCGAGTCGCTGCTCGGCGTGAAGAAGAGTCTCGGGGAACTTCGCGGCAAGGTGCACACGTACAACGGCATTCCGCTCGTGGTGACGTATCATCCCGCGGCCCTGCTGCGCAACCCGAACTGGAAGAAGCCCACCTGGGATGACGTCCGTATCGCACGACAACTTCTCGACCGCTGAAACCTACGTCGGCCGCGCGGCCCCCTGGAGCCAGGAGGCCGAACAGGCGGTGCTGGCGGCGATGCTGCTGGATCAGGACGCGGCGCTCCGCGCGGCGGAGCTGGTCGACGACACGATGTTCTACCGGGAGGGCCACCGGCGGCTCTACCGGGCGATGCTCGCGCTCACCGAGCGGCGCGTGGTCATCGACCACATCACGCTGCGCGACGAGCTGCTCCGGCGCGGCGAGCTGGAGACGGCGGGCGGACTGGAGTATCTCGCCGAGCTGGTGGACGCGGTGCCCACCGCGGCCAATCTCGAGTTTCACGCCACCATCGTTCGCGACAAGGCGATCCTCCGGCGGTTGATCGAGGCCAGCACGTCGATCATCACCGACGCCTACGACGGCCATTCCACCGCGGCGGATCTCCTCGACGTCGCGGAATCCAAGATCTTCACCATCTCCCAGCAGCGCGGCAACGACGGCTTCACGCGCATCAAGGAGATGCTGTGGCCGACGATGGAGCGCATCGAAACGCTCCAACGGAGCGGCAAAGCGATTACCGGCGTGCCGAGCGGATTCATAGACTTGGATGCGCTGACCTCGGGGTTTCAGGCGTCCGAGCTGGTGGTGGTCGCGGCGCGGCCCTCCATGGGAAAGACCGCGTTCTGTCTCAACATTGCCGCCAACGCGGCGGCCGAAGGGCAGGGCGTCGCCATCTTCTCGCTGGAGATGTCCAAGGAAGCGCTGGTGCAGCGCATGCTCACGGCCACGGCGCGGGTGGACAGCCACCGGGTGCGCCAGGGCACCTTGCGCGATTCGGACTTCACCCAGCTCGCGCGCGCGGCCGGCATCCTGCAGACCTACCAGCTCTGGATCGACGACACGCCGTCGCTCACGCTGCTCGAGATGCGGTCCAAAGCCCGGCGGCTCAAGATCGACAACGATCTCAAGCTGATCGTCCTGGACTATCTGCAGCTCATGCGGAGCCCGGAGTACAGGGACAACCGCGTGCAGGAAATCTCGGACATCTCGCGGTCGCTCAAGGCGCTCGCGCGGGAGCTCCAGATTCCGGTCATCGCGCTGTCGCAGCTGAGCCGCGCCTCCGAGCAGCGCGGCGGCGAGCGCAAGCCCATTCTCTCCGACCTGCGCGACTCGGGCGCCATCGAGCAGGATGCCGATCTGGTCGTGTTCATCCACCGGCCGGAGTACTACGACCGGGATGACGAGTCGAAGAAAGGGGTGGCGGAGATCATGCTGGCCAAGAATCGAAACGGCCCGACGGGCGACGTGCAGCTCCGGTTCGTGCGGGAGTACACGCGGTTCGACAATGTGTCGAACCGGGAGGAGCCGGAGTGAGGGGGAATCTGTCATCCCGAGCGGAGCGAAGGATCGGGTAGTCGAGCGAGTGAGTCTCGAGCGTCACTCGCATGCGTGGGCCGATCCTTCGCTCCGCTCAGGATGACGTGACCGGCCACGCGCTCGAGCCCATGACCACCTGACACCATGCCCAAACCCAAATCCGTCTACCGCTGCACCGAGTGCGGCCACGAGCACCCCAAGTGGGTCGGCCGGTGCGAGGCCTGCGCCGCGTGGAACTCGGTCACCGAAGAGCCGTCGCTCGTCCGGCCCACGGCGGGGCGCGGCGCGGGCAAGCGCGGCCTGGGCCGCTCGGCGGGTCTCGTGCCGCCGCCCGCGCGCCTCCGGGA
>JACCSZ010000176.1 GCA_013812695.1 Gemmatimonadales bacterium
CCGGCGGTCGTCCGGACTCACGTCGAACGACTGCACCGGACCGATGGCGACGTACGGAGCGGTCGAGAACAGTGCCTTCGGCTGACCGGAAGAGAAGCCGGCACCCGGGCGCACCTCGACGATCATCAGCTCGTTCCCGCCGCTGCGGTAGAACAGCTCGCGGCCGCTGCGCGACCAGACGGGATCGCTGCCGCCGGCGGTCGAGACCTGCCAGCGGGCGGAGGCGGCGTCGGGGAAGGGGCGCACGTACACCTCGGAGACCCCGGACTCGTTGGAGCCATACGAGAGCCACCGTCCGTCCGGTGACACCGCGGCGTCGATCTCCGTCGCCGGGCTCTTCGCCAGGGGAACCAGGGTGGAGTCCCCCGCTTGGACCGCGAAGATGTCTCCCGCCCCAGCCTCGAAGAACGAGCTGCGCAGCACCAGCCACTTGCCGTCACGGGTCTCGAACGCCTGGCCGAAGTTGAGGCGGGAGGTGAGCAGCCGTCGCGCGCCGCCGGTGCCGTCCGCGCGCCGGATCATCGGCTTCCCGCCGTTCGTGCTCGCATCGGCGAGGTAGACGAGCGAGCGCCCGTCGGCGGACCAGGTGGGCCGGAGGTTGGTCGTGTCGCCGAAGGTGAGCCGCGACAGAGGCCCGGCCGGGAGCTGCTTGACCCAGATGGCACTATTCCCGCCCTGGAGCAGTTCGACGGCCAGGGCGTGGCCATCGGGCGCGAGCGCGAAGGCGCTGACCAGGCCCTGCGGCTGCCAAGCTGAATCCACCGGGCTCTCCACGCCGTCACGGCCCACCCACACCGGCCGCCGAGCCCTCGCCGAGCCTCCGGTCGTGTACACCAGCGTGCCGTTCTCCGACAGCCCGAGATTCGTGGCGAAGCCGCCGGCCTCGACCCCGATCCCGTCCAGCAGTCCGATCGGCGGACCGGTCAGCTCCAGCTTGTCGAGGTCGAACGGCACGGCGAGGAGCTTGCCGTCGGCGCCCACGACGAGCAGATGCCCGGTCGGTGAATACCGGGCGTACACGCCCCGCATGAGGACCCGCGGCTCTCCATGCGGGAGCTTCATGGCCACGATCTCGAAGTCGCCGGTCGCCTGATTGGCCTCCCGGATCCGGAAGAGCAGGCCCCGGGCACCGGGCAGGACCACCGGCCACTCCGCGCCGACGAGCTTGCGCTTCTTCGAGGAGAAGTTGTACACCGGCTCGATGGGCCCGCCCGACGAGCGGATGCGCGCGATGCCTGAGTCCACCTCGAAGTAGACGTAGCCGTCCGAGCCCCAGTCGCCGCCGGTCGAGTTGGCGCTGTCGGTGAGTGTGAGGACCGGGCCGCCGGCGAGCGACACCGTTCGGAGGGTCGTCCCGTTTTTCAGGAAGCCGATCTGGCGGCTGTCCGGCGAGAAGAACGGCGTCCCCGCGCCTTCGGTCCCGGCGATCGGGGACGAGCTGAGCTGATCGTGTTCCCGCACCCAGAGCTGACTCCCTCCCTGCGCCGGACCCAGGTACACCAGCCGCTTCCCGTCGGGCGAGATCGCCACCCGGTTGCCCGATTCGGTCACGGGCCGGAGCGCTGCGGCCGGCGGCAGGTAGAGGCTAAACCGGCTGACCATGGGCGTCGGCGGGGGCCGAAGCCATCCCCACGCCGCGGCGGCGGCCGCGACCAGCGCGGTGCCCAGCAACGCGAACCTGACCGCATCCCAGCGTGGCTTCGCTGCGGGGATCGCGCCGGACATGGCACCGGCGGTCGCGGTGCGCAGCGTCGGCACGGAGCTCCGGCCCGCCAGCGCCTCCGCGAACTCCGCCGCCGTGCCGAACCGGTCAGCCGGTAGCTTCTCGAGCGCCGTGAGCACCGTCGCTTCGACCTGCGGCGGGATGGTGTGGCGCTGGGGCAGGATGGGGCGTGGCGTCTCGGTGAGGACCCGTGCCACGATCGCCTGCGCAGTCGAGCCGGTGAAGGGCGGGTCGCCGGTGAGCATCTCGTAGAGCACGACGCCGAGCGCGTAGACGTCGGAGCGGGCGGTGATCTCGCGCTCGCCCATCGCCTGCTCGGGGCTCATGTAGTGGGGCGTGCCGAGCGACATGCCGGTCTCGGTCATCCGGTTCCCGCCCGCCTTGCTCGCGGCCAGCGCGATGCCGAAGTCGGCCACCAGCGCCCGGCCGTCGTGGATCAGGATATTCTCGGGCTTGATGTCGCGGTGGACCACGCCGTGCCGGTGGGCGTAGTCGAGCGCCGAGGCGACTTCGGTGGCGATCCGGACCGCGTCGGTGACGGGAAGCTGCTTCTCGCGATTAAGCCGGCTCCGGAGCGATTCCCCCTCGACGAAGGGCATGACGTAGAAGAGGAAGGCGTCGGCCTCGCCGGAATCGAACAGGGGCAGGATGTGCGGGTGCTGCAGGTTGGCGGTGAGCTTGATCTCCGCCAGGAAGCGCTCGGCGCCGATCACGGCGGCCAGCTCGGGGCGCAGGAGCTTGAGCGCGACCTTGCGGTCGTGCCGAAGATCCTGCGCCAGATACACCGTCGCCATCCCGCCGGCGCCGATCTCACCTTCGATCCGGTAGCGGTCGGCCAGCGCTACCTGGAGACGGCTGAGCAGCTCGGGCATAGTGGGCTTTGAAAGGGGGATACCTGCAAGATGGGCCCGATTCGGCCGGCTGGCCAGCGACCGCGC
This sequence comes from Gemmatimonadales bacterium, assembly GCA_013812695.1. Lineage (GTDB taxonomy): Bacteria > Gemmatimonadota > Gemmatimonadetes > Gemmatimonadales > GWC2-71-9 > CAVVWJ01. The sequence goes on from JACCSZ010000176.1 coordinate 2,662, forward strand.
GCATCGTCGGCCGCGGCCCGTCCCCATTGACAACGCCCCTCCGCCGGAGCTTGAATTTCCCTTCCAGGTAGCCCCGCCGAAGGCATTGCCGGACCGACCGAGGCCGAGGCCCTTCCCCATGGCAGATGCGCACCACCCGCTTCCCCAAGCCCGCTTCGGTGCGACTGCGCGCCGAGACGCATGGTGGGTCCAGCCCGCGATCGTCGTCCTCCTCCTGTCCAGCTTCATCGTCTACGCGACCTGGGCCGCCTTCCAGGGTGAGCACTACGCGTACGGGCCGTACCTGTCGCCGTTCTATTCGCCCGAGCTGTTCGGCAGTTCACCCCACGCGGTGTTCGGGCCCCAGCCGCCGTGGTGGCCCGCATGGCTGGTGTTCTCGCCCGCGCTTCTGATCCTGCCGTTCCCCGGACTGTTCCGCGTCACCTGCTACTACTACCGCGGCGCGTACTACAAGGCGTTCTGGGCCGACCCGCCGGCGTGCGCGGTGGGCGAGCCGCGCAGGCGCTACCTGGGCGAAGCCTCGTTCCCGCTGATCGTGCAGAACATCCACCGCTACTTCCTGTACGTCGCGCTGGTCTTCCTGCTCGTGTTGGCGCACGACGTGTGGAAGGCGCTCTGGTTCAGCGATCCGATCACGGGCCGGACCTCGCTCGGCATCGGGGTGGGGACGCTGGTGCTCGCGACCAACCTGGTCCTGCTCGGGGGGTACACGCTGGGCTGTCACTCGATGCGGCACGTGATCGGTGGCTACCTCGACCGGCTCTCCGGCCACCCCATGCGCCGGCGGGCCTACGACTGCTCCAGCTGCCTCAACCGCGCCCACATGCGGTGGGCCTGGTGCAGCCTCTTCTCTGTGGCGTTCGCCGATCTCTACGTCCGGCTCTGCTCGATGGGCATCTGGACCGACTGGCGGATCCTCTGACCGACTACCAGACCTTCGAGCACGACGTCCTCGTCATCGGGGCGGGCGGCGCGGGGCTCCGGGCGGCGATCGCGGCAGCCGGCGCGGGGGTCTCGGTCGGGCTGGTGTGCAAGTCGCTGCTGGGCAAGGCGCACACCGTGATGGCCGAGGGCGGGGTCGCGGCGGCGCTGGGAAACGTGGACGACCGCGACGGCTGGCAGGTGCACTTCGCCGACACCATGCGCGGCGGTCAGTACGTCAACAACTGGCGCATGGCCGAGCTGCACGCGAAGGAGGCGCCCGACCGGGTGCGCGAGCTGGAGGCGTGGGGCGCGCTGTTCGACCGCACCGCGGACGGGCGGATCCTCCAGCGCAACTTCGGGGGGCACAAGTACCCCCGGCTCGCGCACGTGGGCGACCGGACCGGCCTGGAGATGATCCGGACGCTGCAGGATCACGGCATCCATCAGGGGGTCGACGTGCACATGGAGTGCACCGTGCTCCGGCTGCTCACCGGCAGCGGACGGATCGCGGGCGCGCTCGGCTACGACCGCGAACGGGGACGGTTCCGGCTGTACCGCTGCAAGGCCGTCATCCTCGCGACCGGCGGGATCGGCCGGGCATATTCGATCACCAGCAACAGCTGGGAGTATACCGGCGACGGCCAGGCGCTCGCCTACCACGCCGGCGCGACGCTCCAGGACATGGAGTTCGTGCAGTTCCATCCCACGGGGATGGTCTGGCCGCCCAGCGTCCGCGGCATCCTGGTGACGGAGGGCGTGCGGGGCGAAGGGGGCGTCCTGCGCAACAGTCAGGGCGTGCGCTTCATGTTCGACGAGATCCCGGAGAACTACCGCAGCCAGACCGCCGACAACGAAGAGGAGGGCTGGCGCTACACCCAGGGCGACAAGAACGCCCGCCGGCCGCCCGAGTTGCTGACCCGCGACCACGTCGCCCGCTGCATCCTGCGCGAGGTGCGCGAGGGGCGAGGCAGCCCGCACGGCGGCGTCTTCCTCGACATCTCATGGATCAAGGAGCGGCTGCCCCACGCGCGGGAGCACATCATCCGCAAGCTCCCCAGCATGTACCACCAGTTCAAGCAGCTCGCCGATCTCGACATCACCACCACGCCGATGGAGGTGGGGCCGACCACGCACTACATCATGGGCGGCATCCGGGTCGACGGCGACAGCCAGATGTCCACGCTGCCGGGACTGTTCGCGGCCGGGGAGTGCGCGGCGGGCCTGCACGGGGCGAACCGGCTGGGCGGGAACTCGCTGTCGGACCTGCTGGTGTTCGGGAAGCGGGCGGGCGAGCACGCCGCCCGGTTCGCGGGGCAGTCCGGCGCGGCGGCGATCGACGAGGCCGAGGCCGACGGCGCGGTGCGGTGCGCGCTGGAGCCGTTCGAGCGCGGGACGACCGGGGACGCCGACGGGGCCTACCAGGTGCAGCAGGAGCTCCAGGTGCTGATGCAGGACCTCGTCGGGATCGTGCGGACAGCGCCGGAGATGGCACGCGCGCTCGAGGGGATCGGGCGGCTCCGGGAGCGCGCGGCGCGGGTCGGTGTCACCGGCAACCGGGAGTACAATCCGGGATGGCACACCGCGCTGGACCTCGGCAACCTGCTCACGGTCTCCGAGGCCATCACCCGCGCCGCGATCGAGCGGCAGGAGAGCCGGGGCGGGCACTTCCGCGACGACCGGCCGGACAAGGATCCCGGGTACGGGAAGTTCAACATCGTCATCCGCAAGGGCGCGGACGGCGGGATGCAGCTCGCGCGGGAGCCGATTCCGGAGATGCCGGCGGAGCTCGGGCGGGTGATCGAGGAGCAGAAGTAGCGGGGATGACCGGAGAGGAGGATCAGCGTGACGGAAACCCTGAAGCCCGATCTGGTCGAAACCGGCGCCGTCGAGGTGGATCAGCCTCCGGAGCGGAAGCCCGAGTCTCATGGCGAGGCAACCTTCCGCGTCTGGCGCGGCGACCGGAGCGGCGGCCGGTTCGTCGACTACGCCACCGCCGTCTCTCCCGGCATGGTGGTGCTCGACGCGATCCACCAGATCCAGGCCGAGCAGGCCAACGACCTGGCCGTCCGGTGGAACTGCAAGGCCGGCAAGTGCGGATCGTGCTCCGCCGAGGTGAACGGCAGTCCCAGGCTCATGTGCATGACCCGGCTCAACGAGC
>JACCSZ010000180.1 GCA_013812695.1 Gemmatimonadales bacterium
GTCCCCTTAAAGATTCCCTCGCGGATGCGGACGGCCTTGGCCGACGCTCTCGGATCGAGATCCAGCCGGCTCTCCACCCGCGCCGCCAGCCGCACGGTGCCGTTGAGCGTCTGCGTCTGCCCCTCGCGCCGGATCTGGATCGGGAGCGGCTGGCCCTCCGCCGTGCGAAACCGTTCGCGGAACTTGGCCCCGAACTCGGGATCGGTGATCGCGACGTCGCCGAGCGCGAGCAGAACGTCGCCGGTGCGGACCCCGGCCTCCTGCGCGGCGCCGCCCGGCAGCACCTGTACCACCACGATCGCGCCGGCCGAATCCCGACCAGCGGCGAGCCCCAGCCTCGGTTCGCGGATGGTGTCGGAGACGGCCCGAAGGCCGCCCAGCGGCAGGGTCTCCGCCCACGGGTACGGCTCCCGGCCGTCCACGTACCGGGCGGCGAACTCGGTGAAGCTGCGGCCGCCGGCGGCCTTCGTCACGGCCCGCCACCACTCCGCGCCGGTGAAGCCGCGCCCGGCCTTGTAGGTGGTGCGGTAGACCTCGCGCATCACCTCGTCGAGCGACCGGCGATTGTCGCTGGCGTCGCGGATCAGGATGTCGAGCAGGAAGCCCGCGAGCGAGCCTTTCTGGTAGTAGATGTACTGGCTGCCGTCGGTCGAGTGAATCCAGGTCGAGAGCGACGCATCCTCGAGCGCGGTCGGGGGGTTCTGTGCCACGGCCGCGATCTTCCCACCCGTCGCGCGCAGGAACTGCTCGACCCCGACGATGCCGCCACGCAGGATGGCGAGGTCCGCGTAGTAGTCCGTGATCCCCTCGCTCACCCACAGCCAGACCGTGGGCGCGGGCCGGTCGTATCGGTAGGGCACGAGGTCGGCCGGCCGAAGCCGCTTGACGTTCCAGGCGTGAAAGATCTCGTGTGCGGTGATCGAGGCCAGGACCGGGTCGCCAATGAACCCGGGGCTGTAGATCCCGACATGCGAGTTCCCGTGCTCGAGCGCGCTGCCGCCGCCGAACGCGGAGTCGAAGATCATCATGACGGTGTAGTGCGGCCAGGGCGTCTCCTTGAAGACGGCGGCCTGGGGCGGGATCATCTTGCCGATCTGGTCCCACACCTGGCTCCGCGCCGACCCGGCCAGCGCGCCGGCCGGATACGTTGCCAAGCGCGTCCACACCCCCGCCACCCGGGTGCTGTCGAAGTCGACCCGGCCGATGAAGAACGGCTTGTCGACCAGGTCGTGGTAGTTGGCTTCGCGGTACGTTCCCGCCTGCTGCGGCACCGCCTGCATCCCGGTGGCCACGAGCCAGGCCGGCTCGGTCCTGACGACCACCGTAGCGGGGAAGTTGGTGCCACGGCCTTCGGGGTACGGCAGCACGTTGGTGCCGTTGAACAGCGCGAAGTCGCGCCGGGCCCAGGCCATCGCGTTGTCGAGCGTGTCAGCCAGGTAGTCGAAGCGGACGCTGACCGACTTGGCCCCGGCCGGCTGCACGCGCCAGGTGTCGTAGTCGAGCTTGTCCCACACCAGCGCGGGGGCGTCCGCTCGCGCGTCGGTGCCGGCCACGGGCCTGAAGCCTGAGACCCAGCGCGCGAAGTAGCTCAGCTCGTATGCGCCAGGAGTCCACGCCGGCAGCGACAACAGCACCGGGCCCGGACCGGCGACGTCGAAGCGCATGACGACCTCGAGCGTCCGGCGCTGCGCGGTGCTGGAATCAAAGGTGATCTCGTAGCGCAGGTTGGTGAGCGGGGCGGAGTGCGGCGCCGCCACCGGCTGCTGCGCGGTCACCGTCGTGCACGCGGCGGTCATCCACACCGCGGCGAGGCAAGCGGAGTACGTCACTCGGGGTCTTTCGATGTTGGTCATGAGACTTAAGCCCTCGCCGTCATCCTGAGCGGAGCGAAGGATCGGGCAGTCGAGCGAGTGAGCCTCGAGCGTCACTCGCATGCGTCAGCCGATCCTTCGCTCCGCTCAGGATGACAGGGCGCACCTCAAGCATCCGACCCCGCGGGCACAGCGGCATGCCCGGGCTGGAAGGCGGACATAGGCGTCTCCGTTCCGAGCTCCCCCTCCCACCGGGCCATGACCGCCGTGGCCAGGCAGTTGCCGACCAAATTCACCATGGTGCGCGCCATGTCCATCAGCTCGTCCACGCCCAGAATGACCGCCACGCCCTCGAGCGGCAGGCCGAACGCCGTGAGCGTGCCCGAGAGCACCACCAGCGAGGCCCGCGGCACGGCCGCGATGCCTTTGCTGGTGATGAGCAGTGTCAGCATCATCAGGAGCTGCTGGCCGACCGTCAGCTCGACGCCGGCGGCCTGGGCCACGAAGATCGATGCGACGCCCAGATAAAGCGTCGAGCCGTCCAGGTTGAAGGAGTAGCCGGTCGGCATGACGAAGGCCACGATGCGTCGCGGCACCCCGAACTCGGTCATCCGCTGCATCGCGAGCGGGAGCGCGGCGTCGGAGGACGTCGTGGTGAAGGCGATGATCGCGGGGTCCTTCACCGCGCGTATGAACCGGGGGATCGAGATCCGGGCGATCAGCGCCGCCGGGACCAGCGCCACCAGCGCGAAGACGATCAGCGCACCGTACAGCGTCGCCACCAGGAGCCCGAGATTCTTGAGCACCTGGATGCCGCTGTGGCTCACCGTGACCGCCATGGCGGCACCGATGCCGATCGGGGCGTACCGCATGACGATCCCGACGAACTTGAACATCACCTCCATCAGTCCTTCGGAGACGCCGAGGATGACTTCCTTCGGCCGGCCGCGCACCTGGGTCAGCGCAATGGCGAAGAGAGTGGCCCAGAAGACCACCTGCAGCACCTCGTTGTCCGCCGCCGCCTCGAAGAAGCTCCGGGGCACGACGTGCTCGAGAAACCCGCCGAAGGTGGTGGGCGCCGGCTTGGGGATCGCGGCGTTGGCGTCCGGGGCCGGGAGGATCACGCCGATGCCGGGCCGGGTGAGGTTGACCGCAACCAGGCCGATGGCCAGCGCGACCGTGGTCATCAGCCAGAAGTAGCTGATCGACTTGACCGCGAGGCGGCCGATGCGCTTGAGATCGTCGCCGTGGCCGGCGATCCCGACGACCAGGGTCCCGAAGATGATCGGCACCACGACCGACTTGATCATCCGGAGGAAAACGTTCGACAGCGGCTTGAGCGACGCCGCAAACTCGGGGGCCAGCCAGCCGACCAGGATGCCCACGCCCATCCCGATGAAGATCCACCAGGTGAGCGACAGACTCCGAAGCGCGCGGAGCATCAGCGGCCGACCAGTGCCTCGGCCTTCGCGTCGATCCCGTCCAGGAGCGACGCATACGACGCCGCGAACTTGGCGACCCCGTCCGTCTCCAGCTCCCGCGTGACCGCGGCGAGGTCGATGCCCAGCGCTCCCAGCGCCTCGAGCTGCGCCGGGGCCGCCGCCATTCCCTCCTGGATGCGCACTTCCGGGTTGCCATGATCGCGGTAGGCCGCGAACGTCTCCGGCGGCAGCGTGTTGACCGTGTGCGGCGCCACGAGTGCCTCGACGTAGTGCAGGTCGGAATAGCGCGGGTCCTTGGTGCTGGTCGAGGCCCAGAGCGGCCGCTGCGGGCGGGCGCCCGCCGCCGTCAGACGGTCCCAGCGTGCCGTGGCGATGGACGCCTCGAACAGGCGGTACGCGTCGCACGCGTTGGCGATGGCGATCCGGCCGCGGAGGCCCTTGGGGTCGTCGAGCCGGTCCAGCAGTGGATCGACCTTGCCGTCGACGCGGCTCACGAAGAAGCTCGCGACCGACGTGATCGGGCGGAGCGGCAGGCCCGCGTCGAGCCGGCGCTCGAGCCCGGTCAGAAACGCCTCGATGACCTCGGCGTAGCGCTCCACTGAGAATAAGAGCGTGACGTTGATGCTGATGCCGGCCGCGATGCTATCGGTAATCGCCGGCAGGCCCTCGGCCGTGCCCGGGATCTTGATCATCGCATTGGGCCGGTCGAGCGCGCGCCAGAGCCGTTCCGCCTCGTGGGTCGTCGCGTCGGTATCGTTGGCCAGGGTGGGCGATACCTCGAGGGAGACCAGGCCGTCGCCGCCGCCGGCCGCCTCGTAGACGCCCGCGAAGGCGTCGCACGCGGACCGCACGTCGGCGACGGCCAGGCGCTCGAAGATGTTCTGCGCGTCGCTGCCCGCGTCCGCCAGCGCGCGGATCTCGGCATCGTACAGCCGGCTGCCGGCGATGGCTTTCTCGAAGATCGTCGGGTTGGAGGTCATGCCGCGGAGCCCGTCGTCCGCGATGAGGCGCGTCAGCTCGCCGGCCGTCACGAGATCGCGCGTGATGTAATCGTACCACGGGCTCTGGCCGAGCTCGCCCAAGCGCGCAAGCGGGTTTGCCCCCGGTGACTGCTGGTCGGTCGTCATGTGCTTCCCTCGCTCCGGCTCGGGGCATGCCTCGTTGCGAGCAGCCGCCGCACGATGCCGGCGGCCCGCTCGGGGGTGAACTTGAACTCTTCGAACAGCCGGTCGCCGGGGGCGGAGGCGCCGAAGCCCTCCATAGCGAGCATCGCCCCGTCGTCGGTGGTCCAGCGCTCCCATCCGAACGGCGACGCCGCTTCGATGCCGAGCCGCACACGCACGCCCGGCGGCAGCACCTGATGCCGGTAGCTCTCGGGCTCGGCGGCGAACAGCTCCCACGAGGGCATCGAGACCACCCGCACGCGCACCCGGTCGGCCTGCAGCAGCCGCGCGGCGGCCAGCGCCACGTGCACTTCGGAGCCGGTGGCGATCAGGATCGCCTGCGGCGTCCCGCCCGGCGGATCGAGCAGCACGTACCCGCCGCGCGCCACGTGCCCGGCGGCGCCCAAGACCGTGCGGTCGAGTACGGGAAGCTTCTGCCGGCTGAGCACGAGCAGCGTCGGCCCGGCGGTCCGCGCGGCCGCCACACGCCATGCCTCGATCGTCTCGGTGCCGTCGGCCGGCCGGAGCACCACCAGGTTGGGGATGGCGCGGAGCATCGCCAGATGCTCGATCGGCTGATGGGTGGGCCCGTCCTCGCCCACGCCGATGGAGTCGTGCGTTCCGATGATGATGACCGGCAGCCGCATGATCGCCGCCAATCGGATGGACGGCTTCATGTAGTCGGAGAAGACCAGGAAGGTGCTGCCGAATGGCCGGAGCCCGCCGTGCGCGGCGATGCCGTTGAGGCACGCAGCCATCCCGTGCTCGCGCACGCCCCAGTGGAACGTGCGGCCCGTCGTGGTGGGGCCGAAGACCCCGGCTTGCTTGAGCATGGTGCCGGTGCTCCCGCCGAGATCGGCCGAGCCGCCGATCAGGTTGGGGACCGCGGCGGCAATCGCCTGCAGCGCGAGGCCCGAGGCCTGCCGGGTGGCGAGGGGGCCGCTGTCGGGCGTGAGCGCGGGGAGTCCACGATCCCAGCCATCGGGCAGCGCGCCCGAGAGCCACTGCCGCAGCTCGCCCGCGGCCTCGGCGTGGTCGGCCGTGTAGGCGGCCAGACGCGTGCGCCACTCGGTCTCCGCCGCGATGCCCCGTGGCACCGCCTCGCGCCAGTGATTCAGCGCGTCGTCGGGGACGTGAAACGCCGGCTCCACAGGCCAGCCCATGATCTCCTTGGTGCGGCGCACCTCCTCGGCGCCGAGCGGCTCGCCGTGGGCCTTGGCCGTATTGCGCTTGGTTGGCGCCGGATCGGCGATGTAGGTGCGGACGATGACGAGCGTCGGCCGGCCGGTCTCGGCGATCGCCGCTTCGTAGGCGTCACCGATGGCGGCGAGATCGTTACCGTCGGCCACGCGGACGACGTGCCAGCCGTAGCCCTCGAACCGCCGTTGGACGTCCTCGCTGAACGAGAGCGCGGTGTCGCCGTCGATGGTGATGTGATTGTCGTCGTAGACCAGCGTCAGCTTGACCAGCCTGAGGTGCCCCGCGATCGAGGCCGCCTCGTGCGAGACGCCTTCCATCAGGTCGCCGTCGCTCACGATCGCCCAGGTGCGGTGGTCGACGATCCCGTGACCGGGCCGGTTGAAATGCTCGGCCAGGAAGCGCTCGGCGATGGCCATGCCCGCCGCGTTCCCGATGCCCTGCCCCAGCGGGCCGGTCGTGGTTTCGACTCCCGCCGTGTGTCCCCGCTCGGGATGCCCTGGTGTCTTGGAGCTCCACTGCCGGAAGCCCCGGATGTCGTCGAGCGACAGGTCGTAGCCCGTGAGGTGCAGCACGGCGTAGAGCAGCAGCGACGCGTGCCCGCACGAGAGCACGAAGCGGTCGCGGTCGGGCCAGTCGGGATGGTGCGGCGAGTGCTTGAGGAAGCGGTGGTAGAGCACGTACGCGGCCGGAGCCAGCGCCATCGGGGTGCCCGCGTGCCCGGACTGCGCGGCCTCGACCGCGTCCATGGAGAGCGCGCGGATGGCGTTGATGCTCCGCCACGTCACCGCCTCGGGCGCTGGCTCGGCGGCCTTGTGGGCGGTACCGGCGGCTCGCGAAGTGCGGAGGCGAGTGCTCTCTGCGGTCAGAACCGACTCCTTTCGCGCGGATCACTGCGCCGGGCGGCGAGCGAAGCAGCGGGGAGCCGGGAAGATAACTCGCCAGGTTGAATGGCGGAAAGACGGGATCATCTCTTCCTTTTGACGGTATAACCTCCTGTCGCTCCGCCCCGGCTGCCCCTACTTTATCCCTAGCCGATGAGTCCGCCGCCGCCACGCCAGTGACCCGACCCGACCGGACGTACGAGATCCACGAGGTAGCCGAGCTGACGGGCCTGGCCGCCGCGCGTCTCCGGGCGTGGGAGCGGCGCTACGAGGTGGTCCGTCCGCAGCGGATGTCCAACGGCTACCGGGCTTACACTGCCGGGCAAGTGGCGTTGCTGCGCGCGTACGCCCGGCTGATCCAGGGGGGCGAGCGGATCGGCGATCTGGCCACCCAGCCGAGCGAGGGCGTGCTCGCCCGGGCGGAAGCGCGGTCGCTCGATGGCTCACCCCACGCGGCGCTGATGGAAGCGGTCTGCGCTTTCGACCGCGAGCGGATTGAGGGACTCGTGGCGCAGCAGCTCGCGCTTCGCGGCCTCCGCGCCTTCGCGGAAGAGGTGGTGATGCCGCTGGCCCGATCGGTCGGCGACCTCTGGGCGCTCGGCAGGATCCCGATCGCCGCCGAGCACCTGGCCAGCGAAGTGGTGCTGCATGCGCTGAAGGGTGGGCTTCGCATGTCGCGCGGGACGGGGCCGCTGGTGGTGGGTGCCTGCCTCCCGGGGGAGCGGCACGAGTGGGGCTTTCTGGCGACGCTCGCCGTCGTGCAGGAAGATGGCTGGCGCATTCATTACCTCGGGGCCGATCTCCCGGTCGACGAAGTCGTGCAGGCGGCCTGGAAGCTCCTGCCGCAAGGGGTCGCGTTCAGCAGCAGCGATCCGGCGATCGTCCGCGCCAGCCTGCCGGCGCTCGCGCGGGTGCTCGGCAAGCTCCCGCCCAGGACGACGGCCGCCATCGGCGGGGGCGGCGTGGAGCCCCATGCACGCGTGCTGCGCGGCTACGGCTTTGTGATCGGGCTCGAGGCATTCAACAAGGCACCACCGCGATGACGACGACGCGTCCCATCTCCACCGGCCGTCCGGCCGCTCGTGCGCCTTCCGTCCCGGAGGACCCGGCGCGCCAGGTCCTCGTGATCGGCGCCGGGCTGGGTGGGCTGGCCGCCGCGATCCGGCTCCGGCACCGCGGCTTCCGGGTCACGGTGCTCGAGCGCCACCCGCACCCGGGTGGCCGCTGCGGACTGTGGGAATCGGAGGGGTTCCGGTTCGACACCGGCCCCACGCTGCTCCTGATGGTCGACTACCTGCGGGCGCTCTTCCGCGAAGTGGGCCGGCCGCTCGAGGACTATCTCGAACTGCGGCAGCTCGACCCCAACTACCGGGTCCACTACGCCGACGGCAGCACCCTCGACGTCACCAGCCGCCTCAACGCGCTGCTCGAGGGGGTCGAGCGGATCGAGCCCGGGGTGACGCCGCGGTTCCTGCGCTTCCTGTCGGCGACGGCGCAGCTCTATCGCATCGGCCTCGACGGCTTCGTCGATCGCAACATCCACCGCCGCGGCGACTTCTTCAACTTGAAGAACGCGGGCCGCCTGCTGCGCGCGCGCGCCATGGAGCGGCTGCAGCGCATGATGCGCCGCTACTTCCGGTCGGAAAAGCTGCGGCACACGTTCAGCTTTCAGTCGCTCTACCTGGGCCTCTCGCCGTTCGACTCCCCCGCCATCTACAGCCTGCTCCCGTACACCGAAGTGGCCGGCGGCCTGTACTTTCCCATGGGCGGGATGCACGCCATGCCCCGCGCGCTGGCGCGGCTCGCCGAGGAGCTCGGCGTGCGGATCGAGTATGGCCGTGACGTCCGCGCCCTCGAGCGCGCGGACGGGCGCATCTGCGCGGTGCAGCTCGCCGACGGCTCGCGCCTGCCCGCCGACCTGGTGCTCGCCAACGCCGATCTTCCGTACGTGTACGAGACGCTGCTGAGAGAGAAATACCCGCGGATCGACCGCTTCGATTTCAGTTGCTCCGCGTTCCTGATGTACCTCGGCGTGAACCGTCGCTATCCCGACCTCACGCACCACGCGCTCGTGGTACCGCGTGACCTCCGGGCCACCTGCGACGATATCTTCTCCGGGCGCGTGCCGGGGGATCCGGCGTACTACGTCTGCAATCCCAGCAAGACCGATCCGAGCCTCGCGCCGCCCGGCTGCGAGAACATCTACGTGCTGGTGCCCGTACCGAGCCAGTTGCCCGGCCGGGAGATCGACTGGTCCATCGAAGGACCCCGGCTCGAGGCGGCCATGCTGGAGCGGCTCGAGCGCTTCGGGCTGACGGACCTTCGCCGCCACATCGTCACGCGGCGCACGTTTTCGCCGGTCGACTTCACCCACGACTTCTCCGCCACCCGCGGGGAGGCCTTCGGGCTGGCGCACGGCATCGACCAGGTCGGCTTCTTCCGGCCGCACAACCGGCATCCGCGGTTCGAGAACCTCTACTTCGTGGGCCAGAGCACGCACCCGGGCTGTGGGATCCCGATGGTGCTGATTTCCTCACGGCTGGTTGTCGAGCGCATGGCCGCCGAGCAGGCGGTGCGGCCGTGAGCGCCTGGGCGCTCGAGCGCAGCTATCTCCGGGCGGAGCGCGCGACGGCGGTGTGGGCGCGCAGCTTCTACTTCGCCAGCCGCTTCCTGCCCGCCGAGAAGAAACGGGCGGTATTCGCGCTGTACGACTACTGCCGCCATGCCGACAACCTGGTCGACGCGCGCGGCGATCGCGCGCGGGCGGAGGTGCTGTCCGACCTCGAGGCGCTCGGCGCCACGGTCCGCGCCCTCCACGCCGGCGCCGCGTCCCCCGGCGACCGGTGGCTCGCCCTGGCCGACACCCTGCGCCGCTGCGACGTCCCGCTCGAGCCGCTGCTCGAGCTACTCGACGGCGTGGCGATGGATCTGGACGACGTGGCGTTCCCCGACTACTCCTCGCTCCACCGCTACTGCCGGCTCGTGGCCGGGGGTGTCGGCCTCATGCTCGGTCCGGTGCTCGGCGCCGCCCCGCACCGGTTCCGGGAGCCGGGCGTCGGGCTCGGCGTGGCCATGCAGCTCACCAACGTCCTCCGAGACGTGGGCGAGGACCTCGACGCCGGCAGGCTCTACCTCCCCGCCGACGAGCTGGCGCGGTTCGATCTCGGCCGGGCCGCGCTCGAGCGGCGCGAGGCCACGCCCGAATTCGCGGCCTTCATGCGGTTCCAGATCTCCCGCGCCCGAGCCCTCTTCGACGCCGCCGACCAGGTCGTCGACCTGTTCCCGCCCGACGGCTCCCGGGTCACCGTCCGCCTGCTGCAGCGCACGTACGCCGGAATTCTCGATGGCATCGAGCGACTCGGTTACGACGTGTTCCGGACGCGCGCGTACGTGTCCGGCCCGCGGAAGCTGATCATCCTCGGCCGCGCCATATGGGCCGAGCGGCCGCTTCGGTCCACCCTGTCGTGGGCCCGGCCCGCGTAGCGGAAATGATCCGTAACCCCGCGCGCAGGGCAGCGCAACAGCCTCAGGTGTCGGACGTAGCCGAGCACAGACGACGGAGGCGACTTTGATCGGGAGACTGCTGGGCCGACGCGCGATTCTCTCGGAGCGCGAGCAGGAGCTCCGCTCGCGTGAGCAGGAGCTGCTCGACCGCCTCGCCACCGCGCTGGCTCGCTTCGGGACCGATGTCGACCCCGACGACCTCCGGCGCTTTCGCGACGCCCGCGATCAGCTCACCGGACTCTTCCTCCTCGTCGTCGCCGGCGAGTTCAATTCGGGCAAGTCGAGCTTCATCAACGCCCTCCTGGGCGAGCGCGTGCTGCCCGAGGGCGTCACGCCCACCACCGACCGCATCAACCTGCTGCGCTTCGGCCCCGCGGTGTCGGAGCAGCTCCTCGAGGCGTTCCTGCTCGAACGCACTTACCCGTCGGACCTGCTCCGCGAGATCACGATCGTCGACACCCCGGGCACCAACGCCATCATCCGGCGCCACGAGGAGCTCACCCGCGATTTCATCCCCCGCGCCGACCTCGTGCTCTTCGTCACCAGCGCGGACCGGCCGTTCACCGAGAGTGAGCGCGGGTTCCTGGAACAGATCCGCGAGTGGGGCAAGAAGATCGTGTTCGTGGTCAACAAGATCGACATCCTGACACGCCCCGAGGACCGGCAGCAGGTGCTCGATTTCGTGCGCCAGCACGCGCAGGCCCTGCTCGGCGAGGAGCCCCGCCTGTTTCCGGTGTCGGCGCGCGACGCGCTGGACGCCCGCACCGCCGGCTCGGCCGACGGCTGGGGCTCGAGCGGCTTCGGTGCGATGGACGAGTACCTCGTCCGGACGCTCGACCAGGAGGAGCGCGTCCGGCTCAAGCTCCTCAACCCGCTCAACGTCGGCCTCAAGCTCTCGGCCAAGTACAAGGATGTGGCGTTCCAGCGGCTCAAGCTCCTCACGCAGGACGTCGAGACCATCCAGAGCATCGACCGCCAGCTCGCGCTGGTGCACGACGAGCTGGTGCGCGACGTGGAGCCGAGGCTCGCGCGCCTGGATGTGCTGCTGTCGGACATGGAGCGCCGGGGGCACGGGTTCTTCGAGGAGACCATCCGGATCGGCCGGATCCGCACCCTGATGGACAGCGAGGGCGTGCGCCGCGCGTTCGAGCGCGAGGTCATCGGCGACACCGCCGCGCAGATCGAGGTGGAGACCGGGCGGATCATCGACTGGATCGTCGAGCGGAACCTCAAGGCCTGGCAGGACGTGAGCGGGTACATCGACCGGCGGCAGATCGACCGGCACCGCGAGGGGATGGTCGGTGAGGTCGGCACGAGCTTCACGTACAACCGCCAGGCCCTGCTCGACTCGATCGGCCGGGTGGCGCGCGAGGTGATCGGGACGTACGACCGCGAGGCCGAAGCGCGGGCCATCGCCAACGACGTGCAGGGAGCGTTCGCCACCACCGCGCTGGCGCAGGTCGGCGCGCTCGGCCTGGGGACGCTGGTGGTCACGCTGCTCACCGGCGCCGCCGCCGACGTGACGGGACTGCTCCTGGCCAGCGCGCTCGCGGTCAGCGGCTTCTACGTGATCCCGCGCCGCCGCCGCCAGGCGCAGCGCGAGTTCGCCGGCCGCATCGCCGATCTCAGGCGCCGCCTCCGCGACGGGCTGACCCGGCAGGTGCACCTCGAGATCGCCCAGTCGACCGAGCGGATCAACGAAGCGATCGCGCCGTACCGGCGGTTCGTCCAGAGCACTCAGCAGGAGCTGACTGACGCGCGCGGCGAGCTGGTGGCCACCGAGGACTCGCTGCTCCGGCTCCGCACCGAGATCGAGCGCCCATGACGGGGCGATACCCGGCGCCGCCCAGCCGCACCGCCGCGCGCCTGTTCGACCGCTACATCCGCGGGCAGGTGCGTCGGTGCTTCACGGGCGTGCACTGGGCGGCCCGCGGACGGCCCGAGCGGTGGGACCGCGAGCTGCCGACGCTGTTCCTGGCCAACCACACCAACTGGTGGGACGGCTTCCTGGCCTGTCTGCTGACCGGCCGCCTGGGACTGCGCTTTCAAGTACTGATGGAGGCGCAGCATCTGGCCCGGTATCCGATCTTTCTCCGTGTGGGCGCGCTGCCGATGCGCCGTCGCCGACCGCGCGAGGCCTATGAGGATCTGACCGCCGCCGCCGCCTACCTCGAGCCCGGCGTCGCGCTCTGGGTCTTCCCCCAGGGGGAGCGCCGGCCGCCGCGCGAGCCGCTGGCCGGCTGCGAGCGCGGCGCCGCGCACCTGGCGCTCCGGGCGGGGCGATCGATCCGGGTGTGCCCCGTGGCCTTTCGCTATGCATTCGTCGGCGAGCAGCTCCCCGACGCGTTTCTCCTCGTGGGCGACGAATGGCTGTGCGAGCCGGGCGCCCGCACTGAACGCGGACCGTTGATGACGGACATGGAAAGCCGCCTCGCCGCGACGGTGTCCGCGCTCGATGGGCTGCTCGACCAGGAACGGCTCGACGACTTCCGCCCGCTCGCCGACGGCAAGCTGTCGGTCAACAAGCGGCTGGACCGCTTTCGCCACGCCATCGGGCTGCTGCGGGGGCCGTTCGAGGCGCGGAATGGATGAGCTTGCGGTGCTCCGGACACTCCACGTGGCGGGTGCCGTGCTGCTGATCGGCAACGTGACCGTGACCGGGTTCTGGGCCACCTTTCTGTATCGCGAGCGAGCGACGGTGCCGTTCCGCCCGGTGGCGCGCGCCATCATGTGGGCCGACGTCGTCTTCACCCTCCTTGGCGGCACCCTGCTGACCATCAGCGGCATCCTGCTGGCCATGCGGCGCGGGTATCCCGTGCTGGAGACCGCCTGGCTCATCCGCGGGATCGCGGCACTCGCGCTGTCGACGCTGCTCTGGCTGATCTTCCTGCTGCCCGATCAATGGCGACTGGAGCGGGTCCGCCCGGATGACGACCGCGCGCTCCGGCGACTGTTCCTGCGATGGAGCGCGGTCGGGTGGGCGGCCACGGCCATCCTGTTTTACGGGCTGTGGTGCATGGTCGCGAAGCACACCTGACGTTCCTCCTCGACCTTCGTTCACGCCGCGCTCGCCGCCGATGATCGGGATCGTGGCGCGCGGCGCCCGAGGGCCCCTGTGGCGTCCGGCGCCGACCGCCGTAGGGCGAACGCGCCGTCACCCACCCCGGCCTGCACGAGGAGTGCGGCGATCAGGAAGGCGACATACTCCCAGCCGCCCTCCGGGGCGGTAAAGCTCCACCCGTTTGGCCAGTGGACCGTGAGGGCTCCGAGCATGACCGGTACGAGTGCGAGGGCCACCCAACGGGGCCAGGCCCCTGCGATCAGCGCGAGCCCGCCGAGGAGCTCCGCCGCGAACACCGGGTACGCGGTCCACCCGGGAAATCCGTGCGCGGCGAAGAAAGCGACGGTGCCGGGCAGCGTGAATACCAGGAGCTTGAGGAGCGCATGGGCGATGAAGACGGCGCCCAGCGCGAAGCGGAACGCGAACACTGCATAGGGTGCCGTCCGGAGGTCGATCGAGACGGAGGACGGTCGTGCCTCGGGGCGGTCGGGCGAGTACAGCATGGAAGGTTCCCTCCGATAAAAGTTTTCGGCGGCCAGTGGCATTGCTTGTTTACAGGTAAGTCCTCACAACGACTAATAAACGGACGGGCGAAGCGACCGACCCGCCCCGTCACGACGCCGGCGTTCGAGCCAGCACGAGAAGTTTGGCCAGCAGCTCCAGTTGCGCCCGACTCATGTGCGCGAGCTGCTCGCGGTGCAAGCGGGGGACGGCTGCGTCCAGCGGTTTCAGCAGCACCAGTGCTTTCGCCGTAATCACCGCCACGACGACGCGCCGATCCTGCGCATGCCGGGAACGACGCACGAGCTCGCGCGCCTCGAGCCTATCGAGGAGACGCGTCACGTCCGGGTCGCGGTTGACCATGCGCTCGCCCACCTCACCACAGGTGGCCCCCTGTGGCCCCGCACCGCGAAGTATGCGCAGCACGTTGTACTGCGCGAACGTCAACTCCGTGGCCCGCAACGCCTGGGCCTCGCGCTGGAGCAACACATCGCCCGTGCGCAGGACATTGAGGAACACCTCTTCCTCGAGGTTGGCGAACGGCTTGCGCTGCTGAAGATCCCGGGCAAGTGCGGTCGGCATACCTGGGAAGTTATCTGTCACAACGAATGTCGTCAAGAGGAGCAAGTGCCAGCATCGCCAGGGCCTCCCGGGAGTGCCCAGCTCGTGCGTGGGGCACGCAATCGCTCAGCTTGGACGGACGCCGAACTATGTCGCTCGCGGAGGCTTCGGGCGAGATTGGAGAGGGAGGAATCGGATGGAATCGACCGAAGAACGCCAGAGCGGCCGCGGCCGGGACCGCGCCCGCCGCGGTGCCAGACCCTGGCTTGGAGCCTTCGTCGCCATCGTCGTGGTGCCGATCCTGATCGGGGCGGGTGTGGTGCTGGTGGCGGGGCGCGGGGTGGCGTTCGAGGCTATCCGCCGGCTGACCGCGCACAAATTTCCCGACGTGCAGTGGATCGAGGCCGCCGAGCTGGCACGCTGGCGCGAGGATCCCGGGCGGACGCAGCCGCTGGTGCTGGATGCCCGTACCGCGGTGGAATACCGCGTGAGCCATCTCCGGGACGCCGTGCACCTCGATCCCCACCGGCCCAGCCTGCACCCGCTCCGAGGGCGCGCGAAGAACGATCCGCTGGTCCTCTACTGCTCCGTCGGCTACCGGAGCGCGCGCGTGGCGCACTGGCTTGCGGCGCAGGGCTACACCAACGTGTGGAATCTCTCGGGCAGCCTCTTTCAATGGGCCAACGAGGACCGCCCGGTCTTTCGGGAAGGGCGCCCCGCGCTCCAAGTCCATCCGTACGACCGTCGGTGGGGACTGCTGCTCGAGTCGCGGTACCGGGCCTCCGTGCCAGAGGTAGAGACTCCGTTCGCGGCTCCCTGAACGCCCCACCCTCGAATCCCCGATAAAGGCTCCACGCGGAGCCCGATCCTGAAGCCGGCCTGTCATTGTGGCGCTAATCTTGCTATGTTCCTAAGGCTCTTGAGGTCTGCGCAGCAGGCCCGCACGTTCACCCTCAATCTGGATCTTTGTGGCACGTAGATCACGCAGCCGTACCGCCGTTTCCCCTCCCAGTTTTCGCCGGTCACCCGGCCGCTCCATGCAGTCCCACCGCGATTGGCTCCTCGACCTCCACGGTTCGGTGTGCGCCTATTGCGGTACCGAGACACCCGCCGAGACCATTACGCTGGACCATGTCCGTCCCCGCCGTGGGCAGACCGCCTACGACCGTCCGGACAACCTGGTCCTCGCGTGCCGGGTGTGTAACGCGGCCAAAGCGGATACGCCGCTGGTCGCCTTCCTGATGCAGAAGCGCGCGCGTGGCGTGTACCTCCTGCACTACGGAGATCATCTCTCGGATCCACTCAAGGAGCTGGCCCGTCAGGCGTCCGAACGGCCGATGCTGCCGAAGGACTGATCAGCAAGACGGAGACGGAGCGATGAAGGGCGGCCGAGAACGGCCGCCCTTTTTGCGTGTGGTGGGCGGGGATCACAGACACTAGGCCGGGTGGATTGCATGATGGGCCGGTCGTGTCATCCTGAGCGCAGCGAAGGAGGCATACTTCGGGTCATGCCTCCTTCGCTCCGCTCAGGATGACAACCAAGGATGACAAGACCTGAGATGACACCACCCCACTCAGCGAGGACACCGATGCGACATCGCAGACGGCACACCATAGGCGCAGATCTGATCAAGGGCGCGATCGCCGGTGCGGTCGCGACCTGGGTGATGGGCAAGGTGACCGACACCATGTACGAGCGCGAGAACCGGAAAGCCAGGCGGCAGGAGGACGAGGCGCGCGGGGGGAAGTCGGCGTACGGGGTGGCCGCGGAAAAGACGGCGCGTGCGCTGGGATCGCCCTTGCGGGGGAAGCAGGGGGAACAGCTGGGCGCCGGACTGCATTGGGCGCTCGGGATCGGCGCCGGCGCCGCTTACGCCGTGGCTCGCCGCCGCTTCGAATCGGTCGGCCGCGCCGCCGGCTTCGGATTCGGCACGGCGTTCTGGGCGCTTGTGGACGAAGGAGTGGTGCCGGCGCTCGGACTGACGCCCGGACCACGGGCGTTCCCCTGGCAGGCCCATGCGCGCGGGCTGGCCGGCCACCTGACGTTCGGCACGGTCACGGACGGGACGCTGCGGCTGCTCGACGCGATCGCCTAGCCCGGATCAGCCTTTCGCCTCGCCCGCCACCGCCATCGTCGGCAGCGACGGGCGTCGCCGGGTTTCGAGCGCCTCGCGGATGATTCGGCCCTGCTCGGCCGCGTGCGCCGCCGGATACCCTTCGGCGGGACTCGCCCGTTCGGGGCGGCCCACGTAGGTCACCTCGATGCCCTCGCCCGCGATCTCCGCCAGCTTGGGCGCGAGGTAGGTCCACGCCCCCATGTTGCGCGGCTCCTCCTGCACCCAGACCAGGTCCCCGGCGCGGGCATAGCGCGCCAGCATCGCGCGACATTCCGGCCACGGGAACGAGTACAATTGCTCGAGCCGCACGATGGCCGGCCGATGCTGCTCGAGCTTCTCGGCCTCCGCGAGCAGGTCGTAGTAGATCTTGCCGCTGCAGAGGACGACGCGGCCGATCTCCGCGGCGTGCCCGGCGGCCCACGGGTCGTCGAGTACGGGATTCCAGCGCCCCGCCGCCAATTCTTCGAGCCGCGACGCCGCCTGCGGCAGCCGCAGCAGACTCTTCGGCGTCATGACGATCAGGGGGCGCTGACGCGTGCGCCGCGCCTGCCGGCGGAGCAGGTGGTAGTACTGCGCCGGCGTGGTCGGATTGGCGACGCGGATATTGCCTTCGGCCGCGAGTTGCAGGAAGCGCTCGAGCCGGGCGCTCGAGTGCTCGGGCCCCTGGCCCTCGTAGCCATGCGGCAACAGCAACGTCAGCCGCGTCGTGAGCCCCCATTTGGACAGCCCCGCGCTCAGAAACTGATCGACGATCACCTGGGCACCGTTGATGAAATCGCCGAATTGGGCTTCCCACAGCACGAGCGCCTCGGGCGCCGCGGCGCTGTAGCCGTACTCGAAGCCGAGCGTGGCGAGCTCGCTCAGCGGGCTGTTGTGCAGCTCGAGCGGCGCGAGCGCCCCCGGCAGCCGCTGGATCGGGGTAAGCCACTGGCCGGTGACGACGTCGTGTAGCACGAGGTGCCGTTGGCTGAAAGTGCCGCGCTCGGTATCCTGTCCAGTGAGCCGGATCGGCACGCCTTCGGTCAGCAGGGACGCCATGGCGAGCGCCTCGGCGTGCGCCCAGTCTATTCCACCCTCGGGGCCGAGGGCCGCGCGGCGCCGCTCGAGCTGTTTCCTCAACTTGGGGTGGACTTGGAAGCCCTCGGGCCAGCTCAGGAGCTGCTCGTTCAGCGCGACCAGGAACTCGGGCGCCAGCGCCGTGTCCACCTCGAGTCCCGCGCCCGCCAGCTTGTGCGCCGATTCGTTCGGCGTGCCGCGGCTCATGCTCGCCTTGAAGCCCTGCTGGATGTCCACCAGCCGCTGATAGGCATCGGCGGCCTGGCGGTCCGCGTCCTCCTGCGTCATCACGCCGGCGGCGACGAGTACCCGGGCGTACAGCTCGCGGGTCGTCGGCAGGGCCTTGATCCGCTCGTACATGACCGGCTGCGTGTACGCCGGCTCGTCGCCCTCGTTGTGGCCGTGGCGCCGGTAGCCGACCAGATCGATCAGCACGTCCTGGTGAAACTTCTCCCGGTAGGCCATCGACAGCCGCACCGCGCTCAGGCAGGCCTCGGCGTCGTCGCCGTTCACGTGGATGATCGGGATGTCGAAGCCCTTGGCCAGGTCCGAGGCGTACCGGGTCGAGCGCGCGTCCTCCATGTCGGTAGTGAAGCCCACCTGGTTGTTGGTGATGATGTGGAGCGTGCCGCCGGTCCGGTACCCCTTGAGCGCGCCGAGGTTGAGGGTCTCGGCCACGACGCCTTGCCCGGCGAACGCCGCATCGCCGTGAATGGCCACCGGAAGCGCCGCCGTGGGGTCGTGGTGCGCCTCGCGGCCGCGACGCTGGGTCTGCTTGGCGCGGGCGCGCCCGTCCACCACCGGCGCCACGAACTCGAGATGGCTCGGGTTGGGCGAGAGGGTGACGGTGATCGCGTTCTTGCCCGTCCGGTACGCCCCTTCGGCGCCGTGATGGTATTTCACGTCGCCCGTGCCGCCCTCTGGGGTGAGCTGTCCCGCCTCGACGTGCCTGCCGCCCTCGAACTCCGCGAAGATGGTCTCGTACGGCCGCCCGATGGTGTGGGCCAGCACGTTGAGCCGTCCGCGGTGCGCCATGCCGATGACCACGTCGCGGGCCCCGCTCTCGGCCGCGCGCGCGATGGTGAGGTCGAGCATCGGCACCAGCGTGTCCACGCCTTCGATCGAGAAGCGCTTGTGACCGAGATAGGCCTTGTGCAGGAACTTCTCGAGGGTCTCGACCTCGGTGAGCCGCTGCAGCAGCCGGCGCTGCTCGTCGGGCTCCATCGGCTGCCGATACGCGCCGCTCTCGATCTTCCCGCGGAGCCAGACGCGCTCCTCGTGGGTGGAGATGTGCTCGATCTCGTACGCCATCGTGCCGCAGTACGTCGCCTGGAGGTACGGCAGCGACTCGGCCAGCGTCCGGCCAGGCACGGCGATCCGCAGCACCTTCGACGGGATGGCCGCCATGACCTCGGGCGTGAGGCCCAGCGGACCGGGATCGAGCGCCGGATCGCCGATGGGCGGCGTGCCGAGCGGGTCGAGCTTGGCCGCGAGGTGCCCGTGCATCCGGAACGCCTTGATCAGCGCCATCGCCGCCGCGACGTGGTAAAGCATCTCCGGTGCGACCGGTCCCGCCGCCTCCCGCCCCGGCTGGGCGGCGTGGCTCGGGCGGACGATGCCGTAGCCGGCTTCGCCGAGCCCGAGGCTTTCTGCGATCAGCTCGTAGAACCCCTGGTCGCCCTGCAGCAGGTGGTCCACGGTCGCCAGAAAAGCGCCCGACTCCGCGCCCTGGATGATCCGGTGGTCGTAGGTGCTCGTGACGGTCATGACCTTGCTGATGCCGAAGTCGCGGAGTCGTTCCTCGGGCACGGCCGAGAACTCCGCGGGGTAGCCGATGGCGCCGACCGCGATGATGCTGCCCTGGCCGGCCATGAGTCGCGGCACCGAGGCCACCGTGCCCAGCCCGCCCGGATTGGTCAGCGACATCGTGGCGCCCGCGAAGTCGTCGGGCATGAGGCGATTGGTGCGCGCCTTCTCGACCAGCGCCTCGTACGCGGTGTGGAACGCCGCGAAGTCCATCGTGTCGGCGCGCTTGATGACCGGCACCACCAGGCCGCGGCTGCCGTCCTTCCGCTGCACGTCCACCGCCAGTCCGAGCGCGATGCCTTCGGCCGCCACCCGGAACGACGTGCCGTCGTGAACGGCGAGGGTGTCGCCCATGACCATGTTCTGCTTGGTGGCCTGCACGAGGGCGAACGCGACGAGGTGAGTGAACGAGATCTTGCCCTGCTGCTTGGCCGCCTGGAGCGCGGCGTTGAGCGCCCTCCGCTTCTCCTCCAGCACGCCGACCGGGAGGACCCGGAGGGTGGTGGCGGTAGGCACGCTCAGGCTCTCGTTCATGTTGGCGACGAGCTTGGCGGCCGGGCCCTTGATCGCGGCGGCGCCCGCGGGGAGCGTTGGCGCGGCTGAGGACGGAGGCGGTTCCGGCGCGGGCGGCATGGCTGCCGCCACCGTTGGCCTGGGCGCGGATGGTGAAGCCGCGGGCGGCGCCAGCGGTGCCGCGGCGCCGTTCTCATCGGGACGCTCGCCCACGACCCCGCTCTCGAACAGCCTGCGCCACTCCGGGCCGACGGCAGCGGGATCCCGGAGAAACTCCTCGTACATGGCCTGCGCGAAGCCCGCGTTGGCGGTCTCGAACACATTCGATTCCACGACGTCCACCATCCCGAGGGAAGGGTGCAGCGAAGGGGGCGCCGGCGCGGCCGGCGCCCCAGGATTGGGATGCTGAAAGATAACTGCCGTCCGTGGGGTTGCGAGCGAGATTCGAGCGGGCGTCCAAGCGGCGCGCGCCCGCACGTCTCCTACGTGGTTGAGGCGGTTCGGTCTTGCGGAAGCTCATACGGCACGCAAGAATGCGTGTCAGGCCATCCGTTATCCAGGGAGCGTGGCATGCAAAGATCGTGGAAGTGGACTGCTCGGGCGCTGGGCGTCGCGGCGGCGGTGCTGGCGGTTGGCGGATGCGGCGGCGGGGAGACCGATCCCAGCGTGCCCCCGGCCACCATCGCCAAGTCGCCCACCAAGAGCGGCGATGCGCAAACCGGTCCGGTGAGCCAGGCGCTGCCGCTCGAGCTGGTCGTGGTGATCACCCGAGAGGGCGAGCCCGCGCGGGACGTGACGGTCGAATGGGCCACCGCCAATGGCACGATCTCGCCGGCCAGCGATAAGTCCGACGCCGACGGCGAGAGCACCAGCCTCTGGACGCTCGGCGGCTCGCCGGGGCCGCAGACAGCTACCGCGAGCGTGACGGGGGGGACGGGGTCTCCGGTGACGTTTACGGCGACGGGCACCGGGGGCGGGGGCGGGGGCGGGGGCGGCACCACCACCATTCAGGTGGGGGCCCCGGGCAACCAGTTCAATCCCGCTTCGGTCACGGTGCTTGTGGGCACCACCGTTACGTGGGATTGGGCCTCCACGGGCGTCATTCACAACGTCGTCCCAGACGGAGCCACGCCCCCGACGAGCGGGCCGCTGACGGCTGGCCCGAACACCTACGCGTTCACCTTCAACACCCCCGGCACGTACCGATACTTCTGCCAGGCGCACGGCGCGAGCGGCGGCGTGGGCATGTCGGGCACGGTGATCGTGGAGACCGCACAGCCCTGACGCGCGCGTGGGCGGGTGACGACCTCACCTGCCCGCGAACGCCGCGTGCTTCGCCTGTCCATCTTCGAGTTCGCCTCGTCCCACCCCTGTTCCGATGAAAAACCGGCGGTATTTCGTTCGCCGGTCTCAGATTCCGAGGCTCCCGGCGAGCCCGATCGGGTCCGCTTGGGTGAGCCGCCCGTTGACGGATCGCGGGACGAACAGGGCGTTCAAGTGGTCCTTTCCCGTCGCGTTACCTCACGAAGGTGATGAATCCCGCGGCATTAGTCACCGCCGCGATGTGTCCGCGCTGGCTGAAAGCGATCCGCCTCGGATTGCCGCCGACGTCGATGCTCTTCGTAAGCGTTCGCGTCTGCAGGGCAAATACCTGGACCAGGCCCGCGCCCGGAATCGTCACATAGGCTTGGCCGTCATCGGGGGTGACGCCGATGCCGAACGCGCCTCCGCGCAGCGGGATGGATGGCTGCGCCTGCCCGCTCCGCAGGTTGATGTCGTCGAGATAGCCGGCTTCGTTTGCGACGTAGAGCCGGGTGCCCTTCCGATTGAGCGCCATCTGCGCCTCAGGTCGAAATCGCCACGGCCCGGGCGCCAGCAGGCCTGAGGCCGACGCCAAAACTTGCCAAGATGACCTGTTATGACTATCTTCTGACCATGAAAAATCTCCCGGCCACCGAGGTACGCCTGGCGGACTTCAAAGCGCGCCTGAGCGCCTACCTCCGGCGCGTCCGCGGGGGGCAGGTGCTCACCCTGCTCAACCGTGATACGCCAGTGGCCCGCGTGCTCCCGTGGGAGCCGAGCTCGACCGCGCTCCCCGTCCGGCCGCCGGTTCGCCGGCTCCGGGAGGTGGCCCTCCCCCGCCCATCGACCAGCGGCACGGACAGCCTCGCTGCGCTGCTCGAGGAGCGTCAGCGCGGTCTGTGATCGCGTACCTCGACTCGTCGGTCCTGCTGCGGGTTGCCTTGGGGGAACCAGGCCGGCTCGCGGAGTGGGAGACCATCGAGGACGGTGTGACGAGCGCACTGGCGGAGGTGGAATGCCTGCGCACCCTCGATCGCCTGCGCCTGCGCGGGGCCCTAAGCGACCCGGAGCTGGCGATTGGGCGGCGGGCGGTGTGGCAGATGCTCGAGGCGCTCGAACTCGTGCAACTCGCTCCCCCCGTCCTGCGCCGGGCCGCCGATCCGTTCCCGACGCCACTCGGCACCCTGGACGCGCTGCACCTGGCGACTGCGTTGGCCTGGCGGGAGGAGCGCGGGACCGTCCTCGTGCTCGCCACCCACGACGCCGAGCTCGGTGTGGCCGCTGCTGCGTGCGGGCTCGACGTGATCGGTGTGACGTAGCCTCGTGGCGCCGTTCCACCCACTCATCGCCCCGCAAACTCCTCGTACCGGCGCGCCTCCTCCACCACCCGCGCTTCGTCCCACCCCCGCTCCCGCGCCATCAGCTCCGCCACGCGCCGCGCCGCCTGCACCCCGCGGTCCGGCGCCTCGTAGTACAGATGCGTGCGCCGCACCATCACGTCCTCCACCGTCTGCGCCATCTCGCGCCGCACGGCATGCACCACCTCGGCTTCGATCGCCGGATGCGGCACCGCGAGCCGGCGGAGCAACCGGCGCTCGCCGGCGCCGAGGTTGAAGATGCCGGCGGACTCGGTGCCGTAATGGCGAAGGAGGTGCTCCACGCTGTCGGGCGCGACGCCCAGCTCGAGTCCCTGTTGCCGGAATTGGGTCAGGTCCGCGGCCTCGCCGCCGGGAAGCGGCTCCTCGTCGGTGCGGGGGGCTTCCGAGCGCGGGCGGCCGTCCCGGAAGCGTAGCTCACGCGCGGCCCGATCCACGACCTCCGCCGCCATCGAGCGGTAGGTCGTGAGCTTCCCGCCCACCACCGTGATCATCCCGCCGGCGCCGTACACGATCGCGTGCTCGCGCGAACGGCTCGACGCCGCCTTCCGCTCCTTGTCGGCCACCATCGGCCGCAGCCCGGCCCACGACGCCCGCACGTCCTCGACGCTGAGCCGGGCGTTCGGAAAGCGGGCGTTGGCCGAGCGCAGGAGGTAGACGATGTCGTCCGCCGAGACGGTGAGCCGGTCGGGCGGCTCGGTCGTATCGGTGTCGGTGGTGCCGATATAGGAGAGCTGGCCCCACGGAAGGATGAACAGCACCCGGCCGTCGATCGGGCTGGTGAAGATGATCGCCGCGCGATGGTCCAGCCGGCTCCGGTCGACCACGATGTGCACACCCTTGGTGGGTTGGAGCAGCGGCACGGCGCCGCCATCCTCCAGCACCCGGAGCTTGTCGGCCCAGGGCCCGGTGGCGTTCACGACGACGCTGGCCCGGAGCACGGCGCGCGCGCCGGTGAGCCGGTCCTCGAGCTGGGCGCCGACCACCCGCCCGGCGGTGCGCTCGAGTGCCCGGACCGCAGTATAGTTGGCCACCAGCGCGCCGTGGTGCACCGCGGAGCGGACCGTGGCCAGCGTCAGCCGGGCATCGTCGCACTGGGCGTCAAAGAACCGGGCGCCGCCGAGCAGGCCGCGCTCGCGCAGCATCGGCTCGGCCTCCAGCAGAGCCCGCTTGCCCAGCATCCGGTGCGTTTGCACATTCCGGAACAGGGCGAGCGCATCGTACAGCCACATCCCCGCGGCCAGCCGCCAGAGCGCGATCCGGTCGCCGCGGTGCAGCGGAAACACGAACGCCAGCGGCCAGACCAGGTGAGGCGCGATCCGCAGCAGCGTCCGGCGCTCGCGATTGGCCTCGAGCACCAGCTTGAGGTCGCCGGTCTCGAGGTAGCGGAGCCCGCCGTGCACCAGCCGGCTCGAGCGCGAGCTGGTGCCGGCACCGAAATCCTGCTGCTCGACCAGCACCGTACGCATCCCGCGCATCGCCGCGTCGCGCGCCACCCCGGCGCCGGTGATGCCGCCCCCAATGACGAGCAGGTCGGCGGGCTGGGCCGCGATCTGATCGAGCGTGGCCCGCACCGAGGATCGACTCCCGTGAGCCTGTCGCCCGCTCCCCGCCTGTCCCGCCCCAGCACCTGGTTTCTCTGGCACGCTCATCGGATCCGGCCCGGGATGCGGGTGCTCGATCTGGCCTGCGGCGAGGGACGCCATGCGCTGGCCGCGGCGATGCTCGGCGCGGAAGCCGTGGGGGTCGATCGCGACGAAACGCGGCTGGCCACGGCGCGCGAGCTCGCGGCCACGCACGACCTGAGCGCTGAGTGGCGGGTCGTGGACCTCGAGGAGTCCTGGCCCGACCTCGGACGTTTTGATGCGGTTCTGCTCTTCAACTATCTTGACCGTGCGCGGATGCCGGCGGTTCGCGAGCTCGTGGCGCCCGGCGGGCTCCTGCTGATGGAAACGTTTCTGCTCGCCCAGCGCGCCCAAGGCTGGGGGCCCGCCTCTGAGGACCATCTGCTGCGCCCGGGCGAGCTGGCCCGGCTCGCGGCCCCGCTCCGGATCGTGTACGGCCGCGAAGTGCTCGAGCCGGTGGATGCCGAGCGGTGGCGTGCGGTGGCGAGCGTGGTGGCCCAGCGAGAGTGAAAGGTAAAACGTCCGAGGTGAGAGGTAAGACGCGCAGCGAGTCATCCTGAGCGCAGCGAAGGAGCCATGCCGTGGGTTTCGGCTCCTTCGCGGTGCTCAGGATGGCTCGCTGCTCACCTCTCACCGCTTGGCTCTCACCTTCACCAACAGGCATACATGCACGACTCCCGGCCCGGGCGGCGGGTGGCCATCGTGGCCGGCCTCCGGACGCCGTTCGCCAAGAGCGGCACCATCTTTCGCGACGTGAGTGCGACGGCCCTGGCACGCCACGCCGCGCGCGAGCTGCTGGTCCGGAGCGAGCTCGACGGGCACGAAATCGACGAGGTGATCTTCGGCCAGGTGGTCCCGTCGGTCAAGGTGCCCAACGTGGCGCGAGAGGTGAGCCTGCTGCCGCAGCTCCTGCCCAGCGTGCCGGCGTACTCGCTCAATCGCGCCTGCGCCTCGGCCGCCCAGGCCATCACCAACGCCGCCGACCAGATCGCCCTCGGCCACGCCGACACCGTGCTCGCGGGTGGCGTCGAGTCCCTCTCCGACATTCCCGTGCTGCACTCGCGCCGCTTCAGCCAGATCATGGTCGATGCGGGGAAGGCCCGAAGCTTCGGCGCCCGGATCGGCGCGCTCGCCCGCGCGCGCCCGCGCGACCTCGTGCCCGTCACCCCCGCCGTCGCCGAACCCTCGACCGGCGAGACGATGGGACAGTCGGCCGAAAAGATGGCCAAGGAAAACGGGATCACGCGCGAGGCGCAGGACCGCCTGGCCCTCATGAGCCACCAGCGCGCCGCCGGCGCCACCGCCGACGGCCGGCTCACGGCCGAGATCGCACCGTGGTTCGGCGGGCCGCAGATGGACAAGATCGTCAACGCCGACAACGGCGTGCGTGCCGACACCTCGCTCGAGGCGCTGGCCCAGCTCCGCCCGGTGTTCGACCGCCGCTACGGCTCGGTCACCGCGGGGAACGCGTCGCCACTCACCGACGGGGCAGCCGCGGTCCTGCTGATGGCCGAGGAAAAGGCCGCGGCGCTGGGCTACGAGCCGCTCGCCTATCTCCGGAGCTACGCCGTGGCCGCGGTGGATCCGGCGTGGCAACTGCTGATGGGCCCGGCCTACGCCGTGCCCCGCGCGCTCGAGCGCGCCGGCATCACGTGGAGCGAGCTCGGCCTGGTCGAGATCCACGAAGCGTTCGCGGCGCAGGTGCTCTCGAACGTACAGGCGTGGGGCTCGACGGCGTGGGCCGAGCGGCTGGGGCTGCCCGCTCCCGTCGGCGAGGTGGACTGGGATTGCACCAACGTGATGGGCGGGTCGATCGCGGTGGGGCATCCGTTCGGCGCCACCGGTGCCCGGCTCGTCACCACGCTCGCGCACGAGATGCGCCGGCGCGATGTCGCGCTCGGCCTCATCTCGATCTGCGCGCAGGGCGGGATGGGGTACGCGCTCGTGCTGGAGCGCGATTAGTGTCGGCGCTGACCACCGAGGTCGAGAACGGAATCGCGGTCGTCACCTTCGATCTGCCCGGCGAGCCCGTCAACAAGCTGAGCGACGCGGTCAAGGTCGAGTTCGAGGCGCTGCTCATCGGGCTGCGCGACGATTCGTCGATCCGGGGGGCGGTCCTCATCTCGGGCAAGCCGGACAGCTTTATCGCCGGCGCGGACATCGAGGAGTTCACCGCGCTCACCACTGAGATCGCGGCCGAGCGGCTGAGTTTCGAGGGCCAGGAGATGGTGAGCCGCGTCGAAACCCTTCCGACGCCGGTGGTGGCGGCCATTCACGGCGCCTGCCTGGGCGCCGGCCTCGAGCTGGCGCTGGCGTGCCACTACCGGGTGGCCACGGACCACCGAAAAACTCAGCTCGGGCTTCCGGAGGTGCAGCTCGGCCTCATCCCTGGCGCGGGCGGTTGCCAGCGGCTGCCGCGGCTGATCGGTGTGCGGGCCGCGCTCGACATGATCCTCACCGGCCGCAGCGAGCGCGGGGCCAAGGCGCTGCGGCTCGGCCTGGTGGACGAGCTGGTCCCGCCGAGCATTCTCAGGGCGACGGCACTGGCCGCCGCCGACCGCCTGGCCCGGGACGGCGCGCCGCGGCGCCAGCCGACGGGCGGCCTGCGGGGATTCCTGCTCGAGCGCACCGCGACCGGCCGGCGTATGGTCTACCGCGCAGCCGAGAAGCAGGTGCGCGCCAAGAGCAGCGGCCACTACCCGGCGCCGCTGAGGGCGCTCGAGGCCGTGCGCATCGGGCTCGAGCAGGGCATTACCGCCGGCCTGGCGGCGGAGCACCGCTTCTTCGGCGAGCTCGCCGTGGGCGAGGTCTCGCGCAAGCTGGTGCAGGTCTTCTTCGCCACGACCGCGCTCAAGAAAGACGACGGCATTCCGCCCGGCAGCGCGGTTCCGCGCCAGATCCGGCGGCTCGGTGTGGTCGGCGCGGGGTTCATGGGGGCAGGCATCGCGGGGACGGCGGCGCTCAACGTGGAGGTCGACACCCGGCTCAAGGATGCCGACCTCGAGCGCGTCGGGAAGGGGCTCAACACGGTGGGCGGCATCCTGGGCGAGCGCCTGAAGCGGCGGCGGCTCACCCGCCCGCAGTTCGAGCGGCTGAGCGCGCTGGTGTCGGGCGGCACCGATTACCGGGGCTTCGGGCGCGCCGACCTGGTGATCGAAGCGGTGTTCGAGGACCTCGCGCTCAAGCGCCGGGTGCTGGCCGAGGTCGAAGCGGTCACCCGGCCGGACGCCATCTTCGCCAGCAACACCTCGACCATTCCCATTCGCGACATCGCGGCCGAGGCGACGCGCCCTGAACGAGTGCTGGGCATGCATTTCTTCTCGCCGGTGGAGAAGATGCCGCTCGTCGAGGTCATCCCGACCGAGGCCACCGCGCCCGAGGCGGTCGTCACGGCCGTGCGGTTCGGGCGCCGGATGGGCAAGACGGTCATCGTCGTCGCCGATCACCCGGGCTTCTGGGTCAACCGCATACTCTCGCCGTATCTGAACGAAGCCGCGATGCTCGTGGCCGAGGGGGTGCCGGTCGCGCTGATCGACCGGACGATGACCAATTGGGGCTTTCCGGTGGGACCCGTCGCGTTGCTCGATGAGGTCGGCCTCGACGTGGCGCAGAAGGCCGGCGGGGTGATGCACGTCGCGTTCGGCGATCGGCTGCGTCCGCCCGAGACGCTCACCCGACTGATCGGGGACGGACGGCTCGGCCGGAAGAACGGCCGCGGGTTCTACCGCTACCGCGACGGGCACAAGGCCGGCGTGGACGACTCGATCCATGCCCTGCTCGGCGTTCGTCCCGTTTCGGACGCGGACGTGGCCGTGATCGAGCGCCGGCTGGTGTACGCCATGCTCAACGAGGCGGCCATGGCGCTGGACGAGGGGGCCGTCCGAAGCCCGCGCGACGGCGACGTGGGCGCCCTCTTCGGCATCGGGTTTCCGGCCTTCCGCGGCGGCCCGCTCCGCGCCATCGACGACCTGATCCCCAGCCGCGTGGTCGAGGTCCTGCGCGACCTCGCGGACGTGCACGGCCCGCGCTTCACGCCGGCGGCGGACCTGGCCGACATGGCCGTGCACGGAAGACGCTTCTACCCTGCCTGACCGGCCCGGCGGACGCGCTCGCCGCATGGCCATCACCTTCCTTACGGCGTTCGCGGCCCTCTACCTCGGCCTGCTCCTCGTACTCCGCCTGTCGGAGGCCCGGTTGCTCTACGCGCCTGGGGCGAGGATGCTGGCGCCGCCACCACCGGCGCTCGGCCTTGCGCCCGAGCGGGTCGAGATCCCGAGCACCGACGGCGTGACGCTCGTGGCGTGGATCATCCGGGCGCCGCGTCCGGATGCCGCGGACCGCTGGCTGCTCATCTGCCACGGGAACGCGGGAAACCTCTCCGGCCCCGGGCGGCCGGACCACTACGCCGGGCTCCGCGCGCTGGGGCTCAACCTGCTGGCCTTCGACTACCGAGGGTACGGCGAGAGCGGCGGGCGGCCCGCGGAGCGCGGACTCTATGACGACGCCGAGGCGGCCTACCGGTATCTCCGTGAGACCGCCCACGTGCCGGCCGAGCGCATCGTGGTCTTCGGACATTCGCTCGGCTCGGCCGTGGCGGTCGAGCTGGCCACCCGGGCGCCGGCCGCCGGGCTGGTGCTGGACGGCGCGCTCGCATCGGTCGTGGCGCGGGCGCAGGAGGTCTACCGGTACGTGCCGGTCCGGTGGATCGCGCGGAGCCGGTTCGCGTCCATCGAAAAGATCGTGCGGCTCCGGGTGCCCAAGCTGTTCCTGCACGCGCGTGCCGACGAGGTGATCCCGATCGCACACGGGCGGCGGCTGTTTGACGCGGCGCCGCCACCCAAGACGTTCGTCGCCCTGGCGGGCGGTCACGGGGACGCGTTCCAAGTGGACTCGGCGGTGTACTTCGGCGCGATCGCGCGGTTCCTGGGTGAGCTTACGCCGGCTGGGCCCGGTCACCCTGAGCCCTGAGCGGAAGGGTTGTTCGTCACGCTTTCTACCTTCCGCTCGTAGAGGGAGGACAGCTTCCTTCCGCGATCCAGGAGTCGGCCATGTCGTCCCGGCACACCTCGTCCGCATTCGCATTACTCCTTCCGCTGGCATTTCTGCCGAGTCCGCTGGTTGGCCAGAACACCCCTCCTCCCGGCCGATCGTGCGCCGCCGCCGAATATCACCAGTTCGATTTCTGGATCGGCCGATGGGACGTGACCTTGCCGAACGACAAGCGGGCCGGCTTCAATCGGATCGAGCCGATCCTCGGCGGCTGCGCGCTGCGTGAGACCTGGTCGGGGGCGGGAGGCAGCGATGGGACGAGCTACAACGCCTACGACGCCAGCCGCCGGCGCTGGCACCAGACCTGGGTGGACAACCAGGGAAACCTCCTGCTCCTGGAGGGCGGCTTCGCCAACGGTCGAATGACCTTGGAGGGCGAAACGCTCGACAGTACGGGCCAGGCACGGCGGCAGCGAATCGTGTGGCAGCAAACGTCGCCGGGACACGTCCGCCAGCTCTGGGAGACGTCGGGCGACGGCGGCGCTACCTGGACCACGGCGTTCGATGGGCGCTACGTGAAGCGGTGACTCTGCGCCTCCGCCTGGTCGCGCGCGGCTTGTGCATCGGCGGGCGAACGGTTCCCTTGCAGGCACACCGTTGCCACTACTCGCGACGCCCGAACCCGAGCCCGTCGTGTCCGATATCGCCACCCGATTGCGCACCGCCCTCGGCGACCGCTATGTGATCGAGCACGAGATCGGCCGGGGCGGCGCGGCCACGGTCTTTCTGGCCGAGGACGTCAAGCTCGCCCGCAAGGTGGCCATCAAGGTGCTCCGGCCCGGCACGTCCGCCGGATACGAGCCGCAGCGCTTCCTGCGCGAGATCCGCATCGCCGCCCGCCTGGCCCATCCCCAGATCCTGCCGCTCCACGACTCGGGTGAGTGCGAGGGGCTCCTGTACTTCGTCATGCCGTACGCGGGGTGTGAGAGCCTGCGTGACCGGCTCGAGCGCGAGGGGCCGCTGCCGGTGGACGTCGCGCTTCGGATCACCGGCGCGGTGGCGGGCGCGCTGGCCTATGCGCACCGCCTGAACGTCATCCACCGCGACATCAAGCCCGAGAACATCCTGTTGCAGGAGGGCGAGCCGGTCGTCGCCGACTTCGGCGTCGCGACGGCCATGTCGGCGGCGGCCGGCGAGAGCGTGTACATCACCGACCACGGCTTCGCCGTCGGCACGCCGGCCTACATGAGCCCCGAGCAGGCCAGCGCCGAAAGCGGCCTCGACGGACGCACCGACCAGTACAGCCTGGCGTGCGTGCTCTACGAGATGCTGGCGGGCGAGCCGCCGTTCGCGGGCACCGGCCCGCGGGCCACCATGGCGCGGCACGCCATCGAGCCCCCGGAGCCGATCCGGTCCCGGCGGCCCGCGGTGCCGGTGGCCGTCGAGCTGGCCCTGCGGCGGGCGCTCGCCAAGTCGCCGGCGGAGCGGTTTCCGGGCATGCCCGAGTTCGTGGCTGCTCTCTCCGAGCCCAGCGTCGACGTGGCCGCGGCCGCCGCATACGCCGGGAGCGATGTCCGGGCGATCGCGGTCCTGCCGTTCGTCAATGTCAGCGCGGATCCGGAGAATGAATACTTCAGCGACGGGATCACCGAGGAGCTGATCACCGCGCTCAGCAAGGTCGAGGGGCTGCACGTCGCGTCGCGAACCTCGGTCTTCGCGCTCAAGGGCGCGCGCGAGGACGTGCGCACTCTCGGGGCGCGCCTCGACGTGAGCACCGTGCTCGACGGGTCGGTACGGCGCGCGGGCCACCGGCTCCGTATCACCGCGCAGCTCACGAGCGTGCGCGACGGACGCACGCTCTGGTCGGAGCGTTACGATCGGGAGCTGGCGGACGTCTTCGCGATTCAGGACGAGATCTCCCGGACCATCGTCGACACGCTTCGGGCCACGCTGCTCCAGGACCTCGG
The DNA here is from genome assembly GCA_013812695.1 of Gemmatimonadales bacterium. GTDB lineage: Bacteria > Gemmatimonadota > Gemmatimonadetes > Gemmatimonadales > GWC2-71-9 > CAVVWJ01. The sequence continues at coordinate 30,876 of JACCSZ010000180.1, forward strand.
CGATCCGACCCCGGTGCGGTACCGGGCGAACCTGCGGGCGTACACCCTGTACCTCAAGGGGCGCTACTCGTGGAACCGGCGGACCCAGTCGGCGATCGCCGAGGGCATCCGGTACTTCGAGGCCGCCATCACCGAGGACGCCGGCTACGCCCTCGCCTACACCGGCCTCGCCGATTCGTACGCGCTGCAGATCGACTACCGCGGCGCGCCCGTCCAGGAGGGGCTCGAGCGCGCCCGCGCCGAGGCGGCGCGCGCGCTCGCGCTCGACGACACGCTCGCCGAGGCGCACACCTCGCTCGCGTGGGTGACGTTCATCTACGACTGGGACTGGCCGGCCGCCGCCCGGCACTTCCGGCGCGCGCTCGACCTCAACCCGCGCTATTCGGTGGCGCGGCAGTGGCACGCGTGGTTCCAGACCGCGATGGGACAGACCGAGCTGGCGCTCGCGGAAGGCCGGCAGGCGATCGCGCTCGATCCGGCCTCGGTGTCGATCCGCCGGAGCATGGGCTGGCTCCATTACTACGCCCGGCAGCCGGAGCAGGCGCTGGACCAGCTGCGGCGCGCGCTGGCCATGAACCCCACGGCCGAGGAGACCCACCGGCTGCTCGGGCTGGCGTACGCCCAGGTGCGGCAGTGGGACGAAGCGGCCGCGGCGTTCCGCGAGGCCGCCGGCGTGTCCGAGGCTCCCGAGCTGGCTCTCGCGGGGCAGGGCGCCGTCGCCGCGGCGCGCGGGCGGAGTGAGGAGGCGCGCGCCATCCTCGCGGACATCGAAGCGCGGCGCCGCGAGCAGTACGTGTCGCCGGTGGCGTTCGTCATGCTGCACGCCGCGCTCGGCGATGCCGATCGGGCGTTCGTCTGGCTCGATCGCGCCTTTGCCGAGCGGCGCGGGTGGCTCGCCTACCTGAACGTCGAGCCGATGCTCGACGGCCTGCGCGGCGATCCGCGGTTCCGGCGGCTGCAGGAGCGGATGCGGCTGGTGTAGCCGCCCCGGCGATGGCGCGTGTAGGTTAGGTAATGTACGCGATCGTCAGTGAAGCCGACCTCAACTCGCTCCTCGCCGCGCCCCTCGCCGTGCTGTACAAGCACAGTCCGATCTGCCCCACCAGCAGCGTCGCCTACGACGAGATGGTCGAGTTCCTCCGGCGCCGGAGCCGCGTCCCGGTGTTCCTTGTGGACGTGATCAGATACCGGCCGCTTTCACGTGCGCTGGCCGAGCGGACTGGCGTGGCGCACGCGTCGCCGCAGGCGATCATCCTGCGCGAGGGCGTCGCCGCGTGGCATGCCTCGCATTTCGAGGTTCAGGCGGAGGCGCTGGCGCGGGTGGTGGGAGACCTGGGGTTGGACGGAGGCGAGGAAGACTAGCCGGCGCACGCCGCGCCGTCGGCCGCGTTCGGGGTCAATCGCGCCCGCGCACGGCCCGCCGGAACGCCGATGGCGAGACGCCCATCTCCCGCCGGAACAGGTTCGAGAAGTGGCTCTGGTCGGCGAACCCGGCTGCCAGCGCGATCTCGGCGAGCGAGGTGTCGGTCTCCGCCAGCGCCCGCGGGGCGGCGGAGGTGGCGGGTACGGATCGACATGACGCCGATCAGGTGGCGACGTGCCGGAGGAGTCGCACCACCGACTGCTCCTCCGGCCTCAACGCCGAAGCCGCCGCCGACTTCGGCGCCCCGCCGTTCTGCAGCGCCTCGTGCAGCGTGCCGGCCTGGTAGGTGTCGAGCACCGCGGGGTGCACGTAATACTTCCGGCACACCGCGCGAGTGTTGTTGAGCCGCTCGGCCACCTGATCGATCGCCTTGAGGATGGCGGACTTGGCCTCGCGCTCCGAGGGGGCGGGGCCGAGCGCCTCGAGTGCGGCCACGGCCTGCAGTGTGCCGGCCCAGGTGCGGAAGTCCTTGGCCGTGAAATCCTCGCCGGTGAGCTCGCGCAAGTACTCGTTGACGTCCCCCGAGCCGATCGCCAGCCGCCCGCCCTCGTCGTCCTCGTACTGGAACAGGTCCGCCCCCGGCAGCGCCTGGCAGCGCGCCACGATCTTCGCGAGCCGCCGGTCATTGAGCGCCACCCGATGTGTCTTCCCGCTCTTCCCCCGGAACTCGAACCGGAGCTTCGATCCCGAGATCTCCACGTGGCGGTCCTGCAGCGTGGTGAGTCCGAAGGAGCGGTTGGATCGCGCGTACTCGTCGTTGCCGACGCGGATGGCGGTGCACTCGAGGAGCCGCACGACGGTGGCCAGCACCTTCTCACGCGAGAGGCCTGGCTTGGCAAGGTCCTCGTCCACCCGCGCGCGGAGTCGAGGCAGCGCGTCGCTGAAGCTGAGCATGCGGCCGAACTTGGTCTCGTCCCGCACCTCCCGCCACCGGGAGTGGTACCGGTACTGCTTCCGACCCCGCGCGTCTCTGCCCGTCGCCTGAAGGTGGCCGTTGGCCGTCGAGCAGATCCAGACGTCGGTATACGCGGGGGGGATGGCGAGGCTCCGGATGCGCGCGAGCGTGACCTTGTCGCGTACCGCCCGGCCATCGGAGCCGACGTAGCCGAAGCCGGTGCCCGACCGGCGGCGCCGGATGCCCGCCGACGCGTCGCTCACGTAGCGGAGCCCGGCGGCCTGGGCGGACGCCATCGGGTCGGGCGAATGCGTTGGCTTGCGGCGTGGCATGGACTCTCAGCTTAGCGTCTGCCGTGAGAGCGTAAGGTGACGCCAGTCACAGGGTTGCATAAAGATTCACCCCGCGGACCCCCTCTACACTCCCCGGCTTTCCCCCGCTAGCTTCGGAAGCGTTTCGGGCGACCGATGTCGCCCGCACAGCCTTCGACTAGGTGTCACCGTGATCATGCGACAGGGCCTGCTCTGGCTGTCCGAACGGCAGGGCGTGTTCAACTTCGTTCGCAGCAACGGTCTGACCCGCCGGTTCGCCTCACGGTTCGTGGCCGGCGAGTCGATCGACCAGGGCGTCGAAGCGGCGCGCGAGCTGGGCCGCCGGGGCATCACCGCCTCGCTCGACCTCCTCGGCGAGAGCGTGGCGGAGGAAGGGGAGGCGGTCACCGCGCGCGACCAGTACCTCAGGATGCTGGACCGGATGGCCGCCAGCGGAGCCGAGGTGAACGTCTCGGTCAAGCTGACGCAGATGGGTCTCGACATCTCCGAGCCGTTATGCGCCGCCAACATGGGCGCGATCCTCGACAAGGCCGCCGCGCTGCAGGGCTTCGTCCGGCTGGACATGGAAGGTTCGGACTACACTCAGCGCACGCTCGATTTCTTCCGCCACCGGCTGTTCGACCGCTTCGGCGCGCACTCCGGGGTCGTCATCCAGTCGATGCTCCGCCGCTCCGAGCGGGACATCGAGGATCTGATCGCCATGCAGGCGCGCGTCCGGCTCTGCAAGGGCGCCTATCTCGAAGCCCCGGCCGTCGCGTTTCCGGAGAAGGGGGACGTGGACAAGAACTACGTCCGGCTCATGGAGCGCCTGCTGCTGGCCGGCAACTATCCCGGGATCGCCACGCACGACGAAACCATCATCGCGCACGCGCGCGACTTCGCCCGGCGGCAGGGCATCGCGGCGGACCGCTTCGAATTCCAGATGCTCTACGGCGTGCGGCGCGACCTGCAGGAACGGCTGCGGCAGGCCGGATACCGGCTCCGGGTCTACATCCCCTTCGGAACGCAGTGGTATCCTTATCTCATGCGACGGCTGGCGGAGCGACCCGCCAACATCGCGTTCTTCCTCGGCAACATGGTGCGGGAATCGGTCCCGGGACGATGAGCGAGCTGACGCTGGGCGGGTACATGGCCAAACACGAGCGCGCCGCGGCCTTCGGCGGCAGCGACGGCCAGGCGTACTCGGTGGCCATCTACGTGGACGATGAGCCCGACCTCCGCGGCCGGTACGGCGCGGCGTTGCTGTTCGTCCGCTGGTCCCCGGGCGGCGACCAGCCCGTCGGCCACGTGGAGAGCGAGCTGCTGGCCTGGGGCAGGAGCGGGGCCGAAGCCGAAGAGCGGCTCCGGGCGCTGTCGCTCTATGACGTGAAGGCGGCGCTGGACGAGGCCATCGCCCGCGCGCCCTCGGAGTGGTGACGGCGCTCCTGGGCACCGTGCTCGAGCGCGATGGTTCGGTGTACCGCGTCGCGACGGCCGACGGGCTGGTCCGCGCGATCCTCACCGGGAAGGCCAAGCGCGACACGACGCGCGTCGTCGTCGGCGACCGGGTGCGGCTCGAGTCCGACCCCGAAGCCGACCTCCACGCGATCGTCGGCGTCGAGCCGCGGACCGCCCTGCTCGAGCGCCGAGTCCCCGAGGGCCGGGGCGCCCGGCCGGTTGCGGCCAACATCGACCAGGTCTTCGTCGTCACCGCCACCGTCGACCCCGCCCCGATCCCCCAGCTCATCGACCGCTTGCTGGTCGTCGCGGAGGCCAACGAGATCGCCGCGGCCGTCGTCGTCAACAAGGTCGATCTGGATCCCGGCGCCGCGCTGATCGAGCGTCTGCGAAAAGCCGGCTACGCGGTCTATCCGGCCAGCGTCCGGACGGGGGAAGGGATGGCGGAGTTCGCCGCCGCGCTGGCCGGCCGGATCTCGGTGGTGACGGGCCCGTCCGGCGCCGGCAAGTCGAGCCTGCTCAATCGCGTGCAGCCCGGCCTGCAGCTTCGCACCGCCGAGATCAGCGCCAAGGTGAAACGGGGCAAGAACACGACCGTATCGGCGGTCATGCTGCCGCTCGAGGCGGGTGGGTATCTCGTGGATACGCCGGGATTCAGCGAAGTGGGACTCTGGGGGATCGATCCGGGGCAGCTCGACACCTGCTTCCCCGAGTTCCGTCGGTTCCTCGGTGACTGCCGCTACGCCGACTGCCGCCATCGCTCGGAGCCCGGCTGCCGGGTGCGCGAGGCCCTCGACACCGGTGCGGTCGCCCGAGATCGGTGGGACAGCTATCTGGTGCTGCTGGAGGAGCTGGAGAGCGCGCCGGAGGAGTGGGAGTAGGATGGAAGGCGAAAGACGGAACGTCGTTCCGTCGTTCTACCGTTCCCCCCTCCGCGTCCACCGATCCCCATCCCGCGTCTCCACCTTCGCCAGCATCCGCTCGAACGCGGCCTGCAGGTCGATTCCCTCGCGGTTGGCCATGCAGACGAGCACGAACAGGATGTCCGCCATCTCCATGGCCAGATCGCCCTCGGGCTCGTCGTGCTTCTTGGTCTTCTCCCCGAACCGGTGGTTCACCTCGCGTGCGAGCTCGCCGACCTCCTCGGTGAGCCGCGCGAGGTTGGTGAGCGGATGGAAGTAGCCCTCCTCGTACCGGCTCACCCAGGCGTCAACCCGGCGCTGTGCCTCGGCGAGCGACATGCCGCCGGAGTGCGTCATCCCTTCGGCGAGCGCCACGCTAGCGCGCGGCGCCGGCCGCCGCAACCGCGGCCTCGCGGCCCGGGCGTCCGGACGCCAGGGCGCCGATCAGCGCGCGCATGAACTGCGGCAGGTCGGCGGGCGTCCGCGAGGAGATCAGATTGCCGTCGACCACCACGGGGCTGTCCTCCCAGAGCATGCCCGCGTTCACGAGGTCGTCCTTGATCGCGCCGACGCTCGTGCCGCGCTTGCCCCGCACGATCCCGGCCGAAATCGGGACCCAGCCCGCGTGGCAGATGAAAGCTACCGGCTTGCCGGCGTCGTAGATCCCGCGGGTGAGCTCGAGCAGCTTTTTCGATCGGCGCATGATGTCCGGCGCATAGCCGCCGGGGATGACCAAGCCGTCGAATTCGCCGGCATCGAGGTCGTCCACGTTCGCGTCGACCGTGAGGGGATACCCGCGTTTGCCCTGGTAATTGCGCTCGCCGGTGCCCGCGACGAGCGTGCGGGCGCCCTCCTCCTCCAGTCGGATCTTGGGATACCAGAGCTCGAGATCCTCGTAGAGTGGCCCGGCGAAGAATAGAATGGTCCTGTCTGACAGTGACATGGGATGCGGCCGGGCTGAGGGTGGGCGGGAACTGGTCTGTGCCTCTCCAAAGGTATAATGTTTGACCGCCGGTGCAGGTGACCCTCACTTCCGTCGATCCATGTCCATGCGCACACGTGACCGCATCCTGGGGAATCTCGAGGCGCTCTACCGCGAGTCCTACGACCGGGCCAAGTCGGCCGGTGACGGCGGCCGGATGATCGATCTCGACAGTGCCTACATGCGGGACCAGCTCATGCTCGAAATCCTGCTCGACATCCGCGACCTGTTTTCGGTAGCGCCGGCGGCGTCGGGCGGGAGCGCGCTCGAGAAGCTCGAAGCGATTCGCCGGCTCACCAAGCTGCGCTGAGAGGCCTCCCATGAGCTTGACGCCCCCGCTTCCTGGCGCCCTGGGCCTGCTGGCGCTGACCGCGCTGGCCGCTTGCGGTCGCACCACCCCGCGCGCGGTGGCGGGGGCAGCGCCCGACCTTGTGGTCTATGGCCGGGTCTGGACCGGCGACTCCGCCCGCCCCTGGGCGGAGGCCGTGGCGGTGTCGGGCGACACGGTGCGGGCCATCGGCGACAGCGCCGCCATCTCCGCGCTCGCAGGCCCGTCGACGCGCGTGCTGGGCGCCGGCACGGGAATGGTCGTGCCCGGCTTCATGGATGGGCACCTCCACTTCACCGACGGCGGCTTTCAGCTCGCCAGCGTGGACCTCCGGCCCGCGAACTCGCCCGAGGAGTTCGTCGCCCGCCTCAAGGCCTATGCGCTCGAGCGCCGGCCTGGCGAGTGGATCCTCGGCGGCAACTGGGATCACGAGCGCTGGCCCGGCGCGCCGCTCCCCCGGCGCGAGTGGATCGATTCGGTCACGCCGGACAACCCGGTTTTTCTCTACCGGTTGGACGGTCACATGGGTCTGGCCAACAGCGCCGCGCTCAAGGCGGCGCGCCTCGGGCGCGACACGAAGGACATCGCGGGCGGTGTCATCGTCCGCGACCCCAGCACGGGCGAGCCCACCGGCGTCCTCAAGGATGCCGCGATGGCGCCCGTGGATCGGGCCATCCCTCAGCCCACCGACGCCCAGCGAGACGCCGCATTGCGCCGCGCGCTCGCGTACGCGGCGTCGAACGGCGTGACCGCCTTTGCGCACGTGAGCGTGGTGCCGGCCGACCTGGGCACCTACCTCCGCGCCAAGGCGGCCGGCGCGCTCACCGCCCGCGCCGCGCTCTATTTTCCGCTCGAGACCTGGCGCGCCGTGGCCGACACCGTCGCCCGGCTCGGCCGCGGCGATGATTGGGTGTGGATCGGCGGCGTGAAAGGCTACGTGGACGGCTCGCTCGGCTCGACCACCGCGCTGTTCTACGCCCCGTACGCCGACGACCCGAAAACCAGCGGCGTGCTGGTCACGCCCGAGGATTCGCTCCGCGCCTGGATCGGCGCGGCGGACTCGGCGGGGCTGCAGGTCGCGGTGCACGCGATCGGCGAGCGCGCAAACGGGCTCCTGCTCGACATCTACGACAGCGTGGCCCAGGCGCATGGCGCGCGCGACCGCCGCTTTCGCATCGAGCACGCCCAGCACCTCCGGCGGCAGGATATCGACCGGATCGCCCGTTTGGGCGTGATCGCGTCGATGCAGCCGTATCACGCCATCGACGACGGCCGGTGGGCCGAGAAGCGGATCGGGCCCGAGCGGATCAAGACGACGTATGCGTTCCGCTCGCTGCTGGACCGCAACGTTCGGCTCGCCTTCGGCTCGGACTGGACCGTGGCGCCGATCGAGCCGATCCTCGGCATTCACGCCGCGGTGACCCGGCGGACGCTCGACGGCAAGCACGCGGCGGGGTGGATAGCCGAGGAAAAGATCGGGGTGGAGGAGGCGCTCCGGGCCTACACCAGCGGCGATGCCTACGGCGTCTTCGCCGAGCGGACTCGTGGGCGGCTGGCACCCGGCTACAAGGCGGACCTGGTCCTGCTGGATCAGGATCTCACCCGGATCCCGCCGGACGCCATCGAGCGGACGACGGTGCGGGCGACGGTGGTGGGGGGACGTGTCGTGTACCAGGCGCGGTAGCGCTCGAGGC